>CAIXDX010000287.1 GCA_903918335.1 uncultured Methylococcaceae bacterium
AAATAAAATGATGACGAAAATAAACAAAACATAATATTTATTTATCTTCAACGCTATTAGCGTTTTTGCCAATAACCCACAGGCAAATAAATAAAACAAGGCCAGCAACAGCGTTACAGGAATACCTAGTACGGCATTCATCGCCAAAAACAAGGGAAAACCCACGCCTTTAGACAAGGTTAAATTATTGTAAGTACCCAACCAATGCCCTGCTATGATCTGCTGCGCATTGCCCCAAAATAAAGCGGCATCATGACTCGCCGTGGTATATATAGATACCGGCAAATACATAGCCAATATCAAATAAGCGATCGAGAATAAGATAGATAAAGAGCAGATAGGCCAACTTAAATGTTTAAACACATCTATTCTTCCTGAATTACTAATCCATAACTGATTGAATTTATCATAAAGAAATCACTTGATATACATTTTTGTAAAGCGCTAACGTACTCAATTCAAACTAAAATGATTTTTGAGCAACAATGAAGAACTGTTTACCTAGCAATCTCCAGACAAAAGGGATTTTTAGATATAGCCAAACAAAAAAAGGATGTGTCGGCAGTGCTCCTTGTGTTGTAAAGGGTAAAAATCGATCAATACATACTTCTACATTAAAGCCTTTTAATCGTAATGCTTCACTTAAAGATAAGTGTGTCAACCCTAAGTGATGATCATAAAAATCCCAATATTGCCCGGGTAAATAACGTAAGTTGGGCCCTAAGATAAGATATTTACCCCCTGGCTTTAATACAAGTAGTACTTGATCCAAGAAGTCATCTAGTGTTTGTTTATTGGGTAAATGTTCCAAAAAGTTCGAGGTAAAAACGATATCGGCCTTTTCTAACGCTACAGAACTTAATTCAGTGGCTTTACATTGATGAAACTCAACATCTGAATTTAAAAACTCCATGGCATCCGCGTTTAAATCAACTGCTATTTTTTTATTTGCAGAAATATTATTAAGAAATTCACCATACCCACAAGCGACATCAACCACTGTATCTGATGCATTTATGTAGTGTTGCAGAAAATTTTTACAGATTACCCGCCAGATAGCATTTTTTCGTGGCAGTTCATGCTGAGCAAAACGAATTTTATATAACTCAGACAGCTCATTGCTGTTCATATTTTTTTCCTTAAATGTAGAAAATTTATAGATCAAAAAAGTGGCCATCATTGGCATGGCAATCGCAATGGCATGCGCAAGTTCTTCAGAATACTGAACAATTCCAGTGTCTTTTAACCCGATATTAACGTAGATAGCCGTTAGCCAAACTAACGGTAAAAAAGATAGGTTTACCAAAACAAAATCTCTCGCTTGTAAGAGTCTTGACCTCTTGGATTTCGGGAATACAAAAAAACTGTTCAACAAAAATGCGACGAACATACCCACGCCATAAGCGATAAAGACAGCTAAAGGAAAGGGCAACCAAAGACTTAATAAAAGGCGTGCCAGCCAATGTAAAAATGCAGCACATCCTCCGACTAAAAGAAACCTGAGAAACTGTTTTGAAAAAAAATGTCTAATCAAAGGACGGCATCCTTAGCCATTTTTCTGCCAAAATCGATACTCTCAGATATTCCACGGTCTTCTGGATAATAGTAAGAAGTATCCGCTACCCACAAACCTTCTATGGGCAAGGCAACTGAAGGAAGATTATCTAAATATCCCGGCTCACAGATGGGTTGAGCATAACGATATCGACTGGCATGCAGATCAATAAAGTCCTCATCCAACAACGCTGGATTTATTTTTTTTAAATAGCGTCGTACTTTATCTAAAAATACTTGATCGGGTTCTGCAAACTTAGGATGTTCACCGGGCATATAAAAAGGCACGTAAACAATAGTCTGATCTAAGGGGCGCAAATTGCTGTATTCCACAAAGCCTGGAATATCCATGTCTGGATCATTAGTGTTAACCCAGAAATTATCACTTAAGGCCTTGCGCAATTTAACAATGACACAAACTACAGCGACATTATTAATTGCTTTAAACTTCTCCAAAATGGAAACCGGCAAATCGGGTATTAATCTTGGAATATAAGGCAATGGAATCGTACTTATGACTTTATCAAAGGCAATAGATTCCCCCCCTACCTGAACGCCAATCAACTTACCCCCATCGATAATTACCTTATGGATGGGGGATTTAAGGCGTATCTCCCCACCCTGCTCTACTATATAGGCAGCCATAGCTTGCAACAATGTGTCCGACCCCCCTTCCAGATAACCCAGTTTCTCTCGAAATAAACTATAACGAGATCGACCTATTCTGCGGATACGACTCCAAATCCAAGCAGCAGATAAATTATCTGCGTAGTCGTAAAACTTATAGTCAAAAAGTCTACGCCACAAAATTTCGTAAGCCTCTTTTCCTACCCAACGCTTGATCCAGCCTATTGCTTCGACATGATCTAGAGGCCGCCAATCATTGCGTTTAGTACTCAAAAAAGCATGCAAGCCATAACGAAATTTGGCAATCAGACTTAAGCCCTTAAACGTGAGCAGAGCCATGGGATTGCCCCATGGTTGCAAACGACCTTCAAACCAATAGCCCATTTTTGTGACGGTCCAGTGCATCTTTTCCGCCAAACCTAGCTCATCTAAGATCATCAAAAAAGCATGATCCGATATACAATGAAAATGATAATAACGTTCGATAGATAAACCAGAAAAATCGAAAACAGCAGTCATGCCTCCTATACGATCATCTGCCTCAAACACAATGGGATGATGTCCGTCACGCGCTAACTGATAAGCTACTGCCAAACCCATAGGGCCTGCTCCCAATATGGCTATCCGTTGTCCCATCGTTAAAACTCCAAAACCACTTTGCTGTATTCAGGATGATTAAAAGTTTCATCAATCGCTTGGCTAAAAGGCGTGTAGGGCACACCAAAAATGGCCGGCCAATCGATTACCTCAAATTCATCTTTAGTACTGAGCGCAGCCAATTGTTGCGTTGTAAACGGTGGCCTTTTATCGAAACACCCCCATAGCCAAATTAAACTATAAAACAAGCCATAAGGTATTTTAAGAATTAAGGTTTTTGCATGAGTAGCACGCTTAATCTCACGAATAATATCAATATAATTCACTTTCTCATGACCCGATATATTATAGATACCATCAGCCACTTTATTTTCTATACAACTAATAATGAGATTGCAAAAATCTCCCACGTAAAGTGGTTGACGCATATAACGACCCTGCCCGGGGATAGGAAAAACAGGCACTTTTTTCATAAAACGCGACAACCACCCCAAATGCTTACGATCAAACCAGCCGAACATTAAAGTCGGACGCAATATTGGACAAACGATACCGCTGTCTAACACCATACGTTCCTGATCTTTTTTAGTATTTGTGTAAAAATCATTTGCTGCTGATTCTACAACTGAAGAACTAATGTGCACTAAAGAAGCAATGTTATTTTGTTTAATAGCCTCTAAAATCAAATGCGTAGAATCCAGATTATTACTGACAAACTCCTGATAAATATTGCCACCAATCTGTGCCTGCAACATGACTACCACATCAGCTTCTTTAAAATGATGCAACCAATCACCCGATACTGACAGATCGGCATACTCTGCCGTTATATCGGGCTGCACCTGTTTTAAAACCGCCAAATTATGACGATGTTTATCAAGCACGATAATATTGTTATAGCCTTTGGCTTTGAGCCTAGCAACTAGATTTTGGCCCACAAGTCCAGCACCGCCAGGAAGAATTATTTTTTTTGACATTTAGTGAGTCACTTTTAAAATTATCGTATTGCATTTAGAACTAGCTGGAAGTAAGACTATCGTAAAACATAAACTAATAGCCGCCAAGATATAAAGCGATAAATCAGGAACTACACCGTCCATGCACCATCCGTAACTAAAAAAAAGTGAAATAATAATAATAAAGTGCATAACCGCCAAAACTCCAGCAAATAAAATCGACCATGCACTAACAACTAGAACGCTTCCACAAATTAAAAACACCGGCAGCACTAATGAACCCGCATGAATAATTGTGTAATTAGGAGGTCCAAAAAGAAGCAGCACCCAAAAAAGCCCGATAACTGCACCCATGACTAACAGAGTCCTACCTAAAATATATTCAGGAGACATTCTAATCAATTTAGGTGCAAACAAAGCAATAAAGGCTATTGAGAAAATCCCCAATGCTTGAAAAAGAATAAAAAATTGCATATCCCTAAGAAAAACTCTTTCAGCAATTGTAGTTAAGCCTACAGCAGATCTTAGTAACCCAAAAAACCAATCCTGCGGATTTCCAAACATCGTTAATACATTAAGCCACTTATTATTCCAAATTTCTGCAACACTTAAAGCACTGTAACTATCAATTAAGGTTTGTCTAAACGGTCTCTCATCAACAGGAATAACGCCTGCCAAGTGCCACTTAAGTAAACGATTGCCAGGTGGGTCAATATGAGTTTGGTAATAGCTCCAAGCTAACATCAAAATCAAGCACCCCCCTATCGTAGCAAGAATAAAAACAGGCTTTGGAATACGTTGAAAAAATAAAACACCCAACCCAATGCCTAAAAGTGGAAAAATACTTCCACCATGGCATAGCATTGCAAGGGCTGCCAAAATACCAACTAGCACACCAACCTTCCAAAGCTCCAACCATTTTTTATCATCGTCAAACAAAACCCCAACCAGGAGTAAAATAAAAAATACCGGTAACAACTTAGGCCAAGTATAAAGACTATGTACGATAGCAATGCTGGAAAACATTGACACACTCAAGGTCAGAATTATGGCGTAACGTTTTATATGCTTACTTTTCAGAAAGGCCCATAATGCAATAACCCACAAACATTGCAGCAAAGTTGCATTTACTTGATAATGCAAATCGCTATAACTCAATTTAACGGCACCTGATGCGAGAAAGTATGCAGTCTGCAAAGGTGGCCTATCACTACTCAACCACCCATCGATCATGGGCATCAAAACATTACCAGTTGCTATCTGTTGAGCAAATACATAGGGTAACTGATTATCAGAAGGTAATTCATGACTAAACCGATGCGCAACATTATATAGCACATCTTGGATACCCCAAGGTGACAACCCCGCTGATAAAATAAACAGTGCATAGAAAAACCATAAGGCGACTATAAAACCCCATTCATGCAAGGTATCCATTTGACTCAGCTTTTTATATTCATTAAACCCTATCACTAACATTACCAGCAAAGCAATGCCACAAATATAAGATGCAAATTGGGGGACCAACATCCATATCCAAAAATCAATAAATACAAAAATGCCACTGCCACAGGCGCCAATAGATAAAACTAAGACTCTATGCCTTACCCCCCTTCGCAGTGCAATTATCATAAATAATCCAATTGGAATAATAATGAGCACGGCGTGGAGTAAAGCATAAAATGTTAGCCTCACCCCTCCAAAACTCGAATCGTTTATTACAAGCCCACTAATAAGTAATAATAGTATTAATAAAATAACTAATGTCACTCTCATATATTTCGTTTTAATTAACATTTTTATTTTTTCTTAATGCTATTGCAGACCACTCGCCCCAACCATCACCACCATCTATAAATTTCACGTCAAACTCATCTGGCAAGGAACTATTAGAAAATCTCAACAAAACCCACTCGGATGAAGCAGGAAGAGCGTCTAGATATTGTCCATTACTCCCAACGATTATAATTTTCTGCTTATGTGCATTAATTTGCGATCGAAACCATATCTGATCATTGCGATACAAATGCAATATTAACTCACCCTCGCTAGCATCAGCATTAGCAGAATGAAATGAACCTATTACCTTCAAACCAGGAAGAGTTGAAGAACCGGTGACTGTTGAATAATAATCTTGACCGGTCCATTCATTTTTAACAACTCTATCAATACCAGGTACTCGTCTAATAATACCCATACTAGATTTACGAATAATCTGATAGGGAAATGATTGAATACCTCCTAAAGAATAAAAAGGATCTAATGCCAGCAGTTCGGCACAATTTTGCCGTGTCAAGAGAAAACTCCAAGCAAGATCTACACTGCCATCAAAATGAACAGGGAGATTGTAATGATCAAACTGAAGACAGGAATTAAGATGGGCCTGCCAATTCAAACTTTCATGTTTTCTATAGAGTACAGGTAGTGCATTCATCACTGACAATAACAAAAACAGCCACGCACTTCCCCGTACCCAACGACTTGAATCTACAAAGCCAATCTGAAGCAAAAACCAAGACTGAAGAATAAAAGGATAAAAAAAGTACCTCGGCCCAGCTAAAGCGGGATGAATGATTTCGACATTCACTCTACTCATCGACATTAAAACAGCAACACCCCAGAGATAAAACAAAGCCCACAACACCCATAAACGGCGATTACGGCATAATGAAATAACAAAAAAGGCGGAAAGTACAATTCCCCATTGCAACTGCCAACTCGTATGAAAATTACCTATAAGGTAAGCCCCAAAAAATTTGGGTATCACTTGCACAAGGACCTCAAAATTTATATTACCAACATTAGAGGCTACTAAATCAGGATAATGCCACATCATCCACGTTTGAACAGAAACGCAAAAAGAGGCAAACGCAGCCAGACCAATTTCCATTTGATGCTTGCGTAACAAAAAAGCCCGTATCCATATCAAAGGCAAAACGACAACACAGACTGGCGATGAAAGTGAAGCAAAGAATATAATTAAAGCACGACCTACCCAGGCTACTGACTGCTTATCCCAAAAAATGATGATAAATAACAACAGTGAAACCCACCAAAAAGTATAAATTGGCAATCCAAAAACCTCAGGGTCACTCGGTATCAATAAACCGGCTATTGCAAGTAATATTCCTCCAGATAGCTTTATTTGAGTCGTGGCTATTAAGTAAAAAACTGCAAGAATGACACCCCAAGCGATTAATGTACTTATCAATGGGTATTGACTTATTGAAATCGAAACCGATAACAAAGTGATGAGTTTTGGAACCAGAATCAAATAGCCATTGACTGGTTCAAAAATATAAGAAACACCATGCAGAAGAAAATCAGGTATATTTCTGGAGCCATCTTCGTCCCAAACTTCAGGGTAGAATAATCGGGGCCATGCTCGTGTCAATAACAAAATAAATCCTACCCATAAAACAACTATAGGATTTTTAATATATTTTGAAACGACAATATCTCTAGATATCTGCATAATTAATTTACATTTTATTTTTGAAGCGCAATGGCAGACCACTCACCCCAAGATGTACCCGCATCAATCAATGTCACATCGAATTCTTCAGGCAATTGAGCTTTAGAAAAGTCTAATATTAACCATTCCAAAGCTAGCGGTAGTGCGGTATTAAAACTTCTAACATCACCGTTATTAATAAGCACAAATTGTCTTGCCACACTTGGCCCAGAACGGTATAGAATTTTTTCACCACGGTGCAAGTGCAGCGAAATGGTACCTGTCTTTTTATCAGAGTTAATCCACGATCCAACGACTTGTAAACCGGGAATCTCACTCTTGTAATAATCAGTACCCTGCCAGTTATTACTCCTTATGGAATCAATTTTAGCAGATGCCATTATATCGTCGGTCACTTTCCAGTTTAATACTTTAAAAGCCTTAGCCAAAAGTTCTTGATTACAAAAAGGTGCACCATCTATCCCAACAGGATATTTAGCATTGGGCAAATAAATATTACCTGGAAGAATACTCAGTATTGTTGGATTATTTAACAATCTTTTAAGTCTTTGAGGATCGGGATAAGGTATAGATTTGATTTGTAAATAACCTACCTCACCAGTACAAAGAAACGCCCGTGTACTTTTTTCTTGCTCTAAACCCTGATTTGCTTTGATTTGTAAATCATCTATTAACTTTCTTTCAGACGTAGAAAATCCAAACATCACCGTTGCTAACCAAACCACAAGACCCAATCCATAAAGAAACCTGTTCTTTAAACAAGCCTGACTGATTAAGACCAACAATACGGCAAAATTAATAACAAGACCCATTGCGAACAGATCCAAATAACGAGAAATAGTGACTAAAACCGCTCGGCCATAAGAAATACTAATAAATTGTCCAAATAACCACAACGTCATGGCCGCAACAAAAAAATAGGGAGAACTTTGATAGCGCTTTTTAATCAAAATTAAGCATAGTAAAACCATGACTGGAATCTGAATAATAACGCCCCATATTTTATTAACTGGCCATGAAAGTGATGCCCCAAAAGCCGTTAAAAATTGATAGCCGGATTGTGCCTTTAATACGGCATGTCCAGGAACATTTGGCGTAAAAACGATCGCTAGTACAGCCAACATTAGTAGTAACGCTATAGCAGACATAGCAACGTTTTCCTTATCGTTTGCAATCCATCGTCTAATCACTAAAATCAAAGTACCCGCCAAAATAGTGAGTGCACCTGATGCCAAACTAACTAAACACAATCCTCCTGCAACCAATCCCAACCACCACTTAAGACTATAAGTTTCATAAGCTGACATTGCCCACAAAAAGACAAAACTGAAAAGTAAAAGAAAATAAAATTCGGACTGAAAGCCTGCCAGTGTATTTTCCCAACCAAATGGAATGGCAAATAAGACAGCGGAAAAATAAAATAAAACTGATTTATTAATAGGAGCAAGTAACTTACTCAAATAGAATAACAGTATTGAAAGACTTAAAACATGTAATACAGCGTTAACCTGCATTTGTAAAATCGGATTCCAAACTCTACCATTCAACTCTAACAAAGCCAGGGCCAGTAAACGAGCAGTCAGAATTCGGTGTTCATTATGGGCAGCAAATAAATCTTTCCACTGCAAAGACCCCTCAAGCCAAGGTCTATATAGAAAATCTGCTTCAGCATCCCATTGATCCCAAAACGGTGTCGCATTTCCATACGTTGCAATTATTACAAGTTTTGTACCCAAAACAAATATTGCGAAACCAACATAAGGCAATATTTCCGCTATGTGAAAATGCTTTAAAAAATAACTTCTCATTAATGTCAATAATGGATTGATCTTTTGAAATTAAATATTTAACTTATTAAAAACAAAGCGAGGCAAATGCCGAATGACCATCATAATCAAAGCCCACTTTGCGGGCGCATAGATGACTGGTTTAGCTGTATTGATACCCTCAACGATTATTTTTGCTACCACTTCTACAGGCGCCAACCCCCCCTGTTGTTTTAGATGCGACGTCATGGGCGTTTCTGTTGGACCCGGTTTAATAAGTACCACTTTTACAGCCGTATTTGCCAAGCGATGCTGTAAACCTTGAGTATAACGGGTAACCAAACCTTTAGCAGATCCATAAATATAGTTAGATTTACGTCCTCTATCACCAGCAACCGAGCCAATTATTGCCAACGTACCTAGATTAGCTTTTTGCATAGTCCCCGCAAAGGCTTCGGCGAATAATACAGGAGAGATACCATTCACTTGTAACGCCTCATTAACTGCTGATAAATCTTGTTCACAAAGGGTTTGATCTGGCAAAGAACCATGAGCAATCAATACGGTATCTACTACACCCCCGGCAACAATACTATCAACACATTGTTGAATAGCCAAAGCGTTTATAAAGTCTGCTTTAATAACACTTATTAAAGTTTGAGGATTACGCACGCGTAAATCTGTAGCGACGTTTTCTGTTTTCTGGGCATTACGACCCACCAAAATCAATTCAACGTGAGTATCCTTAACCCATAAACGTGCACAATGTTCTGCAATAGCGGAGGTTGCCCCAATAATCACAATTCTTTTTTTTGTGTTTTGCATCAATTAATATCCTATGAGTCGTCGTGATAATGCGGAGCTGATGCGCGGATCACGGTATTTTAGAAATTCGGCAAGACATGGATAACCCGCTTCAAATAAATCACGAGGCATACGTGCATCTTTAGCAAGATAAATTCTGCCACCTGCTTCACGCACAATAGAATCTAGTCTTTTAAAAAGTGTAAGTGTTTTTCCACCTTTGTTCGAAAAATCTAATGCTAAGGTCACACCAGGCTGGGGAAAACTCATCATGCCTCGCGCTTCGCGATTACCAAAGGTTTTAAGTACTGCCAAAAATGACCCCTCACCCGATTGTGAAATTTCTTTTAGCATCGCCTGCATTGCATCATATCCAACAGCTCGTGGCACGACACTTTGATACTGATAAAATCCTCTAGGACCATACATACGATTCCATTCCAACAAATTATCAAGTGGATAAAAAAAGGCTTCGTAATGGTTAATTCGTTTACCTGTTCGATATTTTTTAAGATTAAAATACGCTGTGTTAAACGGGCTTAACGTCAGCTTGTTAATCAAAGAGAGGGGGGGCACGAAAGGTATCGAAAAATTTTTAGACTTTGGCTCATACAACTCATTACTATCGGTTGGATTACCTCGCATAAAAATCCCTCGCCCTCCTTTTGCAACACAGTCTATCCATGAAACGGTATGCTCCCAGTCAGATTCTGATGTATCAGCTAAATAAAAAAACTCATCTAAATTATCGTAAGCAAGGGTTTCGGTACTTAACCACGGGGCAGTCACTCGACGTAATTGAATTTCAACCTCCGTAATCACACCCGTTAAGCCCATACCTCCCACGGTGGCAGCAAACCAATCCGGTAAAAAGTCAGGCCCACACTCAATAATGCTTCCATCGCTACGAATAAGCTTAAGTGATTGAACATGGTCACCAAAACAGCCAAACCCATGATGGTTCTTCCCGTGCACATCATTGGCAACAGCACCACCCACGGTTATAAGTTGAGTTCCGGGGGTCACCGGTAATAGCCAGCCATGCTGAATTGTGATTCGCTGGATATCACGTAATAAAACCCCAGCTTCACAGACTAATAGGCCCGTATTTTTATCAAAACTAATAAAACGATCTAAGCCAGTGGTTTTCCAAATTACGCCATTAGGGTTCAGACAAACATCACCATAGCTTCGACCCATACCATGTGCAATTCCTAAACGTTGACTTTTGATTTGTGTTGCGACGTTCCCCCTATCAGATAAAAGTATCACTTCGTGTTCAAAGCGCCCTATTCGTCCCCATGATGAAACAGCTACCATGGCCAACCCACGGAACCTATAGCCAAAACAGTTGCGAAGGCTACACCTGACAATAAACTAGCTTTATCTTTTACTGCAAAAACTAATGGATCATCATGCATTTTTCCCCGATGCGCTATCATCCACATCCAACTGATCCAAAACAACATAATCGGCACTGTACCCCAAATAATTTCAGGGTATTTATAGAGTGATATAACAACATCGCTGTTTAGATAAAAAGCCAATACTAATACAGATGCATAACCGGCGCTTATACCCATCGTTTGCAATAAGGGTGCATCAGACGTGTAATATCCTCGGCCATGTGCTTTTTGCTTACCCTGTAGTAATTGCACTTCTAATTCTGCATAGCGTTTAACAAAAGCGAGGGATAAAAATAAGAACACAGAAAAGGCTAATAACCAAAATGACAAACCCATAGATATCGCAGCCGCACCAGCAATAATACGCAAGGTATATAGCATAGCTAAAGTAAGACAATCTAATAACATTAGGGTTTTAAGTCGCCACGAATAGGCGCAAGTCACTATAAAATAAAAGAGCAACCAAGGGATAAAGTGCCCCCCCACCTGTAAGGCTATCGAAAAACTGGCGCCTAACAATAACGGAGCTAGAATAACACCAATGTATATAGGCACTGTTCCAGAAGCAAAAGGCCTATTACATTTTCTGGGGTGTTGTCGATCACTCTCCAAATCCAATAAATCATTAACAATATAAACCGAAGATGCGCAAAGGCTAAATGACAAAAATGCTAAAATAAGCGCAAACCACGCTTCTACGTTACTAATTTGATGTGCAGCTAACAAAGGCACAAACAATAAAGCATTCTTCATCCATTGATGAACACGAAGCATCTTACGCCAAGTTGACATTTTAGTAGAAGCCGAGGGAAACACTTGTTCTAACTTACAGAGATCAGATGCTTTTTTTACTATTTTTGCAGAAGCATTGACCACGATAGCCTGCCTAGCGCATTGCCATACATCGAGATCAGCTTTTGAGTTACCCGCGTAATCAAAACCCGCATGACCATATCGTTGCCTCAAAGCTTTAGCTTTATGAGTACCTGCGAGATTTATCTTACCATCGCTCGCCATGACCTCGTCAAAAATACCCAGATAATCCGCTATTGCTTGGGCAATGACGTGATCAGAAGCCGTACATAAAATTAACTTTCTACCTGCTAAATGTTGTCGTTTTAACCAAGCCAAAAACTCTTGATGATAAGGTAGCGAACTGGCATCAAAAGCAGTGCGATTTGATAAATTGTGCTTAAGTACTGCTTTTCCTTGCCATAACCAATAAGGTATAAATAAGACATCTATAGATTTTTCGCGCAAAATCCCTAATGTTGACTCATGCAACATATCCGTTCGAATTAAAGTACCGTCAAGGTCAACTATCAGCGGATGTAAGTTCAAAATATTCTATAAATAGGATAAGAAAAAAAAACAGAAGCACACTAAAGCGATCGGACCATTTTTGAAAAAATAAGTCATTCATTTAGTGTTGATACACGAGGCGGCCAAGCATAAGAAAAGTCTTCATAATCTAAAGTCAAATTAGGACTATAAGCTGGATCATTCATAAGCTCATCACCCCAGCGTTTTTTCATATAAAGCACTTCATTTTTAAAGCGTAATTTTTTTTCTGGTGTATCTTCATAACCACGGGTAGCAGATTCATGATGATATAATTCAGCATAGGGTGTCCAAACATTTCGATATCCAGCCTCTCGCACCCGAAGACAAAAATCCACATCATTAAAAGCGACTGCAAGATTTTCTTCGTCCAAACCATTCACTTGATTATAAATACTTTTCTTAATCAGTAAACAAGCTGCGGTAACCGCTGACAATGTTTGAATAAGTTGCACACGATAGAAATATCCCGGCTCAGTTTTATGTAAATGTTTATGTGAATGACCAGCCACACCACCTAAGCCCGTTATAACACCAGCATGTTGCAAAGTATCATTAGGATATAATAATCGCGCACCTACTGCACCAACACCCGGCTGAATTGCTAAAGTTAACATTTCTGTTAACCACTCTGGCGAGATAACCTCAATATCATTATTAATTAATAAAACATATTCACCTTTTGCCTGCTTTATAGCTGCATTGTTCAATGCTGAATAATTAAAGGGTCTTTGATCATGAAGTATTTTAATACGCTCGTTTTTAACAAGCCTCTCCAAATAAGCCAGAGTCTTGGGACAATCCGTATTATTATCTACAATAAGTATTTCATAATTATTGTAGGTGGTTTTAGTTAGAATACTATCGATACACTGCTTAAGTAGTTCTAATCCATTGCGGGTAGGAATAATCAAACTAATCAGCGGAGGAGCAGCTGGAATACTATAAAAAGCTCGGTACATACCAAAGTTTAATAACTCAGCCTTGGCTGAAACTTCCATTCGTTTAAAATGATCATTTAAGGCCCGCTCTCCAGCCATCAATGCATAATTTTTTTCACTACCTGCTTGCGCTGTACTACCTGTATGACTACGCCAATGGTAAAGCACTCTGGGAATATGTATGATTTGTTGCGGTGAAAGTTGTTCTGAGCAACGTAAGGCCAAATCATAATCCTGTGCGCCTTCATAGCCTTCTCGAAAACCACCTACTTTTGTAACTAACTCAGTTCGATATACTCCCAAGTGACAAATCATATTATGAGAAAGAAACAGATCAGGATTCCAGTCTGATTTAAAATATGGCGCGTAACGTTGGCCATCTGTATCAATCTTGTCCTCGTCGGAGTAAATCAATCCAGCATCTGGATAGCGAATAACGGTGTCTGCAACCCAAAACAAAGCCTCCTCAGATAATAAATCATCATGATCTAATAAAGCCACATAGTCTCCTGTCACTAATTCTAGTGCAGAATTTGAGGCTTCAGAAATATGACCATTTTCTTCTCTAAAGACTACTTTTATACGTGAATCATTATCTACATAAAAATTGAGTAGTTCCGCTATTTTTGAATTAGTAGAGGCGTCATCGGCGATACATAACTCCCAGTTTGCATATAACTGAGCTTGCACAGAACGAATAGCCTGCTCAAGCATCTCTATAGGTGGGTTATAAACAGGCATCACCACCGAAATAAGTGGACGCTTGGTCAGTAAACCAATACGCTGACGAATAGCGGCGCGTTTTTTTTCATCAATTGAGTCATACTGAGAAATCCATGATGCATAAGAATGGTCTAGCGACTTAACAGAGGTATTCTGTTGTCGAACCCTTAGCACCAAATTTTTGATTCCCCCAACACCCCCTCGACGGTAGACTGCATATAGCTTTTTTGTGAACGCAGTTAATCCTCCATGTCTAGATATAATAGTTGGAATTAATGCGACAAATGATTTTGGAGGAGTAGGACTTCTACCTTCATGAAGGCCAGTGAATAGATAATGAGCAATAGGATTAACCTTTGCTTTTGATATATCTGGATTAGATTTTAAATAAAACTTCTTATTAAACTTTTTGCTTTTTGCTTTAGGTATCATAATTTCACAAAAAGCCTGTTTCGACACCTCAAACCTGTTTTCACTTTGTGTTAAGGCCTCTTCACTTTGTGCTAAGACTCCTTCAATCTGAATAATATGATTATCACGTGTTGCTAAAACTTGACCCAATCTATCTAGTTCCGTTTCAATATTAAAAATGTGTACATCTTTATCATGAATAACGCTATCTTTATCATGAATAACTCTATCTTTATCATGAAGTAAACGGGGTATTTCTTGATTCAGTCTGTCTAGTTCCTTTTCAATATGGAAAATATGCACATCTTTATCATGAACTGATGTCTTCAATATTGATATTTGGATTTCGGGTTGTTCACTAAAGGTACCGAAGACATCTTTTTTTTGCGCTAGCACCTTATCTACTAATTCAAGAGAACATTTTAACTGTGCAAACTCTTTTGCCCATCTTTCTATGTCTTTTTGAAAAGTAATCTCATCAAAGTTAATATTGTCTGATGCTAATTGTAATAAAGAACTATAAATCTCACGGATGATAATGGGAGATTCATTATCCAATAACAAATCATCAAGTTCAAAAAATGTATGCCTCAATTTATTATCAATAAATTCAGTTTCATAACTTTCAAAGTTTACCTGATCAAGTGTTAACCCAAAAGCCGTTGAGATACGATTAAGTTCATCATAAGGTGATTTTATAAATCGATCGTAGTCAACAATGACTCTATTAGGAGACGTATTCGTTACCAAGCTTGTTATAACATTCATCAACCATAACATTGAAGCTTGCTCGGAGAACATACTATCTCGTTTAACAAGGGAGTTAACTACGCTAAATGGATGACGTATAACATAAAGATAATTGACTTCCAATCTACAATAATCAAAAACATCTTTCCAAAAGGGTAGTAATACTAAAACGCGTGGATCTTTAAATCCAAAAATGGGGCCGTTTAAGGCTATCTTTTTACGCAATAAGTTAACAGCACTAAGAAAGTAACCCTTCTTGTGTAGAACGGCTATTTCGAGAGGGGTTATCGCAGTCAGACTACTCCACTCTTTACCAATGACTTCTAAACATTCAATATTAAATTCATTTAAATCAATGTCCTCGAAATAACCTTTATCATTTTGGCCTTTCATTGGCCGCAATAGTCTATCACCCAGCGATACACCTAGCACTTCCAAACCGGCAGTAATAGCACTAGTTCCACTGCGATGCATACCTAACACAACAATTAATTTTTTATTTTCTGATTTAACTTCCAAAATGTCCGTTTGAGCTAGTATGTTTACCATTATTTATTAGCACTCATATTTTTCTGAATGTAACATTTAAAACACAATAAAAAACCTCATCGCTTTATGAGCAAGAGGTTTTTTATTTCAATAGTATCGAAAATTTAATCAGTATAAATTCTAGACCGCATTTCTAAAGGGATATGAAGTATCTATATTTATCCCTTTTGATAAATCAGTTAAGGCGCGTAATGTGTTTCTATGTATCGTTGTACGATTTCTTGAAATTCTTCAGCGATTCTATCGCCTTTAAGGGTTACCGTTTTCTCACCATCTTCATAAACAGGAGCGACAGGCGACTCACCTGTACCCGGTAAACTAATACCAATATTTGCATTTTTACTTTCACCCGGACCGTTAACCACACAGCCCATGACCGCTACCTCCATAGTTTCTACACCTGGATATTGTGTACGCCATACCGGCATTTGATCACGTAAATAAGTTTGGATGTCCATCGCCAACTTTTGGAAATAATCACTGGTGGTACGACCACAACCTGGGCAAGAAATAACCATCGGTGTAAATGATCTAAAGCCCATGGTTTGAAGAATCTCTTGGCCCACAACCACTTCTTGCGTTCTTGCTCCACCTGGCTCAGGCGTTAAAGAAATTCGAATGGTGTCGCCAATACCTTGTTGCATTAATACCGATAACGCCGCAGCGGATGACACGATACCTTTAGAACCCATACCCGCTTCAGTTAAACCTAAATGCAAGGCATAATCGCAACGGCTCGATAAATCTTGGTAGATATTGATTAACTCTTGTACATTACTGATTTTGCATGACAAAATAATTTTATCTTTACCCAATCCTAATTCTTCTGCTTTTGCCGCGCTTTCTAAAGCAGATAATACAATCGCTTTACGCGTCACTGCGGCTAAAGGTTCTGGGTGCGTTAAGGCTCTATTTTCATCTAATAAGCGCGTTAAAACTGACTGATCTAAACTACCGCCGTTAACACCGATACGCACCGGTTTATTATATTTAACGGCAAATTCAATCATTTGTTGAAATTGCGGATCACGACTTTTACCACGCCCCACATTACCAGGATTGATACGATATTTATCTAAAGCCGCCGCACAATCGGGGTATTTTTCTAAGAGTTTGTGACCATTGAAATGAAAGTCACCTACGATAGGTACCGTACAACCTTTATCATTTAGAGTTTGACGAATTTCAGCCACTGCTTGTGCCGCTTCTTCAGAATTAACAGTGATTCTAACTAACTCAGAACCCGCTTTAGCTAATTCCATAATTTGCTGAACGGTACCTGCTACATCCGCAGTATCCGTATTGGTCATTGATTGAACGACGATAGGAGCACCCCCTCCAACCTTTACATCGCCGACTAAAACTTGATGGGTAATTTTTCTAAGGCTAATTGACATGGTCCAAATCTTTTAAATTAAGTGATATTTGCTGACAAATTATACGCGATACAGTTCATTGAGCAGAGCTAAATTATCAGTTTTATCGACAATAATAAGCCAATTTTAGCGCTTTTAAATTATCAATACGTGTTGTGAGATAGTGATATTAAGTCTTTAATCGTTTGAACCGCTGTCCTATCTAACTGCCCTATTCGATCATGTGCTTGGCATAAAGCCCCTCTAAATCCTAAATAGTCTGACTTATAAGTTAATAAAAAACTTATGTCAGCCAGTCTTAATGAACCTGCTAGTCCGCATAACAAATCGTATTCTCTCGCCTGTTTAACAAAGGCAGATAACCCCTGCTCAGACATCAATTGAGTTAATGAACCACCGCTTTTATTCATGGTATCGACCATAACACCGGTAAACCCAGCCGTTTTTAGAGCAGATAGCATCGAAAAGTCAGGTTGTGTATCAGCAAACAATACCGCAATTAATTTAAAATTAACTGCTAGTCTCGATAATTTATCAAGGGTGGTTTGCCAATCTCCACCCGGGAAAAAGCCTATCTTGACATAATCCACACCGGTTTCAGCCATAGCTTTAGTTGCGTTATAAACCGCTTGAGCTTGCAGAGGTAAATCGCCGATCGTCGCACTAACAGGGCAACGGCTATTAACTTCTGCAACTATTTCCTTCACATCGACTAAGGCTAATGCACCCAAAGCCCCCTGATCGGGTTGTTTAAGATCTATAATATCGACACCGACTTGCAAAACCAAGCGTGCTTCAATAAGACTGTTAACACTGGCTAACATGCCGGTCATAGTGATTGCTCCTCTTTATGCTTGTCAATCACTTGCATTAACCAAGACCACGCTTCTAACTCTCTATCCCCTGCTGTTTTTTCTAATCCAATACGTAAATACTCGATTTCAGCATCAATTTTTGCTATAGGCAACCATGTTAAACGACTGATCAAAATAGCAGCCTCTAATACAGAGTACTGCGCCCGATTAAAACCCTTAAAGGGCGAATGATTAAACGAATGCACGGCTTTACAAAACAACTTAGGGCGAGTTTCATCGTCTTCAATACGTACCAATTCAAGTTCAGTATGCGCCAATGCGCATGCTAAAACCTGCCCCTTGATTACTTCAGCCGCTTGTAAAGACCACTGACGGCGCCCTGTTAAACACCCAGCAAACACACTCACATCATCACAATAATTAAGCACGGCCACTTTTGACTCGACTATATTATTAAGTGTCGTAGAGGGTTTAAAAGGTAAAATGATAATCTCATCAGCGAGTAAATGAATACCCATAGGCGCAAGATGAGTTTCACCCGCCCTATTCTGGGTGGTAACAATTAATTCTTGGATCATGAAGATTTTTTTAAAGTAGTGCCGACCGGCTTAAAAGTATGCAAGTCAACCGTTTGTTCTAATTGATCTGTTGCACAGCCCCAGGTTAAAGACTGATCTTGCGTAAACCGCTTACCGAGTTGCCAAGCAATTTCTGCTCTGGCTAATTCAACCCCTAAATAAAAAGCATGACCGCCGTCGGTTTCTACTTTTAATTTTGGATATAACTCAAAAGGATCAACCGCACTGTATAAACCATCACGGTTAAAAATATGAATACCCTCTGAACTGATTTGTACTCGATAATTAGGATCCTTAATCTGGCCCGCTAAATCTTTAATCTCTTCCCAAGAGTACGGAAAGGGTGAAACCTCATGCAAAGCCATTAATCCGGCATCAATATGCTTTGGTAAGGTATCTTGTTGTTTAGCCGCATACATAATACGGCGCGCTAAATCCGCTTCTTTCACCGCTCTACATGCATGTTTACTGACTTGGGTCGCCAAAATACTATTAATATTGAGTTCAGAACACACCCCTAATAGTAAGGCATTCATCCCCGCCGTATCAGCATGGGTAAGTTCTGTAATATTACCCACTCCCATCATCATTTCAATAGTCGGGTGTTTTTTCCTAACCGTATGATAACGCACTACGGAATCCGTAAAACCAAAATGCAAGGGATCTAAAATAGGGTCAACAATAAAATCTCGGTTTTTAGCTTGCATGATTTCAATCGCTCTATCTAAAGACGCTAAATCTTCATGCTTTTCAGGAATGATAATAGGTGTTGCAGCCACTTCATCAGCAATCCATAAGGTGCTTTCATGTAGACTTAGCATGTAATCAGCCCCTGCTTTGCCACCTCTTAATAAATCATCAGCTTCTAAGGAATCAATACTTACCGTAAAGCCTTCTTGCTTTAAAGTGTAGATAATATCTTCCATATGTGGGAAATCAGTGCTGGGTAAACAACCGATATCTATTACATCCGCGCCCACGCTTTTATAGTAATGTGCGCGTTTAAGCACCTCATCAACAGACACATTAGGCGCATCGACAATTTCTGCGAATATCTTAACGTTATAGTGCGATAAATCAGGTTTTTGCGCCGCTTTACCAAAATATTGTGGCAAATCTTTGAGCTCTTCTGGACCGCGTACCACTGGCAAGCCTAATTCTTTAGATAAATCGTCTAAATCACCTCGACATCGCCCCGGAACAATAATGCGATCTGCGCCCATGGTATCTTGCAAACGGCGCCCAATCATATCAGCCGTCATTAAGGCCGCCACTTTAATACCGAGTTGATGCACCGTATACGTAAACTCGGGTTGCATTTTCTCCAGAATATTACGCAGCTGTTTTTCGGCTAATTTACCCGTTAAAAATAATAAATGCTCAGCCATTTAAGCGTTAGATCCCTTAACCACCGTCACTAACCGTGCCTTAACACACGTTATCAATTCATCTACGCTTTTAACTATCTCAGTATATTCAATAGTGCTTAATTTATCAGTCGCCTCAAGATCAATTTGTCGAGGATAAACCATCACCATTTTACCTTTAGGCGCCGTTGTTTCCATCTCAGGTGCAATATCACAAGGGTAAACAATACTAGGTACACGACATTTACCCGCTTGCGCAAATAAATTAGTCACTAAAGAATCTGCGATACCCAACACACATTTAGCGACGGTATTTGAGGTCGCTGGTGCCATTACAAAGGTATGGTAATAACCCGAATAAAACAGACCTACCGGAGGTGATGACGCGGCTTTATCTCTATAAACCGGCATTTTGTCGCGAATTTCATTAAGATTAAAACCATACATCTTGATCACTTCTTCGGCAGCCTGACTTAAATACAAATCGACGTTATCGAGTGTCAGCACGAAATTAAGACATTCTTCTATATAATGACCAGAGCCTGTAATGGCCCAAGCGAGTCTTGGTGTAGTCATGACAGCGTTAACAATTAAAATTAAGCCCACATTATACCTGATTCTAACCATCGCAACGCAGAGGAGCGTTTAGACATGTTCAGCCAATTTACCAAACCACTTATCATGGGAATTTTAAATGTCACCCCCGACAGTTTCTCAGATGGTGGAAAATTTTCTGATGTTAATGCAGCAATATCGCAAGTTAAACGCATGATATTAGAAGGTGTGGACATTATTGATATCGGTGGTGAATCAACCCGCCCGGGCTCAGAGCCAGTATCGCCAGCAGAACAGCAACAACGGGTTATTCCAGTAATAACCGCCATAAGACAAGAAATAAACAGTGATATTTTAATCAGCATTGATACTACCTCTAGCAGAGTTGCTAAAGTTGCCCTTGAAGCAGGTGCCAATATTATTAATGATGTAAGCGCGGGGCTTGAAGACCCTGAGATATTAAAAGTCGCCGCAACATTTCAAGTGCCCATCATTTTAATGCATAGACAAGGCACACCCAAAACCATGCAAGACAACCCTTACTATGACGATGTCGTACCTGAAGTGATTAACACTTTATTAACGCAAATTGCATCAGCCATTCAATCGGGCATTCAAAAAAAAAATATCCTCATTGACCCCGGCATCGGCTTCGGTAAACGCAAACAAGATAATCTGGAATTATTAGCACATTTAGATAAATTTGTAGCCTTAGGCTTCCCTGTATTACTAGGCACCAGTCGTAAGCGCTTTATGGGCACTATCTGCAATGTATCAGAACCCGCAGAATTAGTCACAGCCACCGCCGTCACTACCGCCTTAGGTGTTATGGCTGGCGTACAATTATTTAGAGTACATGATGTAAAAGAAAATCGCCAAGCGGCGGATGTTGCGTGGGCAATAAAGCATGGCTGATGCCAATATACATGATGTGTAACCGTGAGTATAAGGCTCAAAAGTGTACTTCACTGGCACTCTGCACCTCCTTATAATATGCTTTTGCCAATGAAGATGTACAATTTCTAATGGATATACAGAGAGATTCAAATAACAATAATAGAGACAGGTTCAGAATAATCTGAGGTACCTGTTGATGTCACACTGGCGAATACAAATTCATACGTGCTACCAAGCATTAGCTTATCTATTAAACAGTGGGCAACCGTAGTAATCTCAGCCTCAACCCACGGATTTACTATATCTGTGGCACCTTTTAATCGAAACTTAACTCTATAAACAACGGCTCCTACAACGGCCTTCATGACCACATTAACCGACCCACTATGCTCAGCATGAGTCACGGCTAATGCTTGTTTTTCGAAAGGGGTGGGTTGCTTAGAAGCATGAAAGCCACTTTTAAGAATAATAGTTACGTCACCATCAGCCACCCTATCAACATAAGTGGCTAAGGTTCTAAAAAGATCATCGGCGATTTGTTCTTTATCATGCATGTCTGAATTGACGCTGCGTGCACCATCTTTTGAAGCTAAAACAGCCGCTTCAAAATCATCAATTATTTTATTAATGGTAGCTAATGGTACCGGAAGATTGGGAAAGAGTAGTACATCAGCCAGTTGTAGTGCACTGTTTTTATAGAATAAAAGCTTATCATTCACTGAATATCCCACAAAATCGAGTAACGTTCTTATTTTCTTCATAAATACCCTTTATTAAGTTTAAGAGTCACCGACTATAAGCCTATTTAATTTAATAGCGAGCTTTATTGATAAAAAATATTTAAAATCATATATTTAAATAAAACTCAAAGGGTAACCGACTGTAATCATGGAATATTAAATGCAAGCGGAGTATTTTTATTTTTTGCTCAAAGGAATTTATATGACTGTTTAGGAGACTACTTAAGCTATAAGACGCACTTTATGTCGTATTTGGTTAATGAGACGTCTTTAAGTCAAAATACCCGGATGTATTAGCTGAACTTGTCGAACAATTCTGGGAATATGGGACACAAAAATAAGAATAGAATTATAAATTCGACTAATAGATTATCAAGTCTACAAAATAGGACCTAAAGAAAGTCAAACTTAAGTTTGGATAACCGGAATAGGAGATCCATATAGGTAATATGGACTAAAAGTTGGCCCAATACGAAAAGGAATTTTCCAAATTTCACACACATAACCACTTTATTAAGCTGCAATTCTCCGAATACAAGATATGGCTAACCAAATAGAGAACACATGACACAAAAAAAGGGGAGCTAAAAAGCTCCCCTCGAATGAGCGCACCTCAAACTTGTCCGGCAGGTTTATTTTTGTTGATGTTAGTATTAATAGGTTTTACTACTTCAACTTTTTCCTGCTTTGTATAAACGGTTTTAGCGGGCTCTTCATCTTCTTTTGGAGGACGGGCATCATTCCCACTCATTAAATCATCTATTTGATCTTTATCAATTGTTTCCCACTTCATTAAGGCATCTGCCATTTTGTGTAGGATTTCAATGTTGTCTTGTAAAATGGTTTGGGCACGTTGATAGTTACAATCGATTACTGCTCGAATTTCTTCATCAATTTGCTCTGCAACCACACCGGATACTTTGCTACCTTGTGAACCTGGGTACCCCATGAAAGGTTGACCACCTTCTTCACCATATACCAAAGGACCTAATTTGTCGGAGAAACCCCAACGAGTCACCATTTTACGAGCCAATTCTGTTGCTCTTTCAATGTCGTTAGAAGCACCTGTTGTGACTCTATCGCCACCATAAATCATCAACTCTGCAATTCGGCCACCAAATAAGCTTGCGATTTGGCTTTCTAATTTACGTTTACTGGCACTGTATTGATCTCTTTCTGGTAAGAACATAGTGATACCCAATGCTCTACCTCTAGGCATAATACTCACTTTATATACTGGGTCATGATCCGGTGATAATTCACCGACAATACAATGGCCTGCTTCGTGATATGCGGTTAATAATTTGTCTTCTTCTGACATCACCATGGTGTGTTTTTCTGCACCCATTAAGATTTTGTCTTTAGCTTTTTCAAGATCACTCATGTTGACTTTAGTTTTATTTGATCTTGCTGCAAACAAAGCGGCTTCATTCACAACATTTGCTAACTCAGCCCCAGAGAACCCAGGGGTACCTCTGGCAATGTCTTTTAATTTAACGTCGCTAGCCGCAGGCACCTTTTTAATGTGTACGTTTAAGATCTGCTCACGTCCTTTAACATCAGGTAACCCCACATTAACTTCTCTATCAAAACGACCTGGTCTTAGTAAAGCTTTATCCAATACATCTGAACGGTTTGTTGCTGCGATAACAATCACACCTTCGTTGCCAGTAAAACCATCCATTTCGACCAATAACTGGTTGAGTGTTTGTTCTCTTTCATCGTTTCCGCCGCCCATGCCAGCACCGCCACGTTGACGACCGACTGCGTCTATCTCGTCAATAAAGATGATACACGGCGCATGTTCTTTTGCTTGTGCAAACATGTCTCTAACACGAGAAGCACCCACACCGACGAACATTTCTACAAAGTCTGAGCCTGATACTGTAAAGAACTTAACCCCTGCTTCACCGGCAATCGCTCTAGCTAATAAGGTTTTACCAGTACCTGGAGGACCCACCATTAAGATACCGCGAGGAATCTTACCGCCTAATTTTTGAAATTTTTGTGGATCTGCTAAGAAGTCAACTAACTCTGTTACTTCTTCTTTCGCTTCTTCACAACCTGCCACGTCAGCAAAAGTAGCAGTTAATTTATCTTCTTCTAGCAATTTAGCTTTGCTCTTACCAAAGCCATTACTGCCCATACCACCCTGACTTCTACGCATGTAGACAATCCAAACAACTATTAATAGCAACATGGGGAACCATGAAATAAATAATTGCATCATGAGTGACTGTTGCGCAGGTGGTTTAGTTCTCACTTGCACACCAGCGCTCAAAAGATCATCAATCAAATGCGGATCAT
The DNA here is from genome assembly GCA_903918335.1 of uncultured Methylococcaceae bacterium. GTDB lineage: Bacteria > Pseudomonadota > Gammaproteobacteria > Methylococcales > Methylomonadaceae > Methylobacter_C. The sequence continues at coordinate 24,536 of CAIXDX010000287.1, forward strand.
TTGGATTATACGTTTCAAGATTTTGACCATCATTGGTACGCAACTTTATAGTTGCACCAGTAATTTCAACTCTATCAACCAATTTATTTTTAACTTTTACGATAAAGTCCGAATAAGCAATTGAGTCATCAATAGCAGGCGCAGTATTTACACGGTTAAATATTAAAAAAGCACCGGAAATAATGACACCCCAGAGGAGCGCGTTGAGTATATGTTTTTTCATGGTTTAATCTCCTGATCTCGTATAAAGATCACATATGGCGTTAGGTGTTTACCTGAATTATTCTTTCCTACCTATTAGGTAGGATTTCATATTATCTATGTTTGCCTACTTTGTACATTATAAAAAGGCGCCTAGCTCATCTCCCAAGTTACGTTTTATTTTTTCTAAGGCGATCACTTGTATTTGTCTAACTCTTTCTCTGGTTAAATTAAGTGCAACTCCAATCTCTTGTAAGGTCATTGAATTGTCTTTATCTATACCAAAATGACTACATATCACCATCGCCTCCCTCTCATTTAGGAGAGTGATAGACTTTGCTAATAATTTTTCCAAATCGGCTTGTGACATTTGATTAAAAGCAGATGTAAAGACGTGTTGTTCTACGTAATCAATAGGTGCAAAATCTGCTTCACCATCATCCTCATAACCTTCTAATGCCATGGCTGATTGAGATATGGACAGTAAATTGTTCACTTCATCGACTGATAGTTTAGTTAAATCGGCCAGCTCTTTAAGATCAGGATCTCTACCTTCTCTAGTTAAGAACTGATCTTTAGTACGAAATAATTTATTAATATTCGCTACTTGACCACAAGGCACTCTGACAACTCTTTCAGTCCTTGACAATGCTCTTGAGATAGCCTGTCTAATCCAATAACCTGCGTAAGTTGAAAATTGAAACCCTAGGCGATAATCAAATTTATCTACCGCTTTAAGCAATCCTGATTGGCCTTCTTGAACGAGATCTTCAAAGTCCAAAAAGTTTCCTTTGTATTGATTGGCTATGAATAATACGAGTCTAGAATTTGCTGTAGCAATTTGTTGCCTTAAGGCTAACCAACGACTCTCTGCAAATACTACCTCCGCAAAATACTTTTGCATCTCAACACTGGATAAGAACAAAAATTGCTCTTCGTAATTTGTCATTAACTCCGTTAATTTTGCGTAGTTAATGGTATGCCTTCTATTGACACGCTCTAATCTTTTAACGATTAACTCTGATTGTTTAGGCCCATGCTGTGCATTGGGTTGATAACAAAGACCTCTATATTTGTATGCGTAAACAATCACATCAACTATTTTAGTTAGATCGCTAAATGTGAAAGCAAATTCATTTAATGCGCTGATCAAGTTTTGCTTAAGCACACCGCTACTCGCTTCTTCACTGTACTTTTCAACTAAGACTTGAAAACATTCATTGACAGCACTAAGGTCGTTAGTGGATTCAGAATCCGCACCGAAATCTTGATCTTGATTAGCGCTTGTATCAACTTGTTCGTATTGACGCAATAACCATAGTGCTGTTATTGGAAATTGTGCCAAGGCACTGATTAATTTTTGCTTCTCGTCTTTTAACTGACTCGCAATGTAAAAATTACTATTTTCTCCAATCTCTACAGAACCGGATACCCCAGCTTTTTCCTGACGTATTGATACTGACAAAGTATCGACAACAAAAGGCACTTCTTGTTTTGATAATTGTGCATTTGAATAAGCCATAACACTAAATCCTCGCAAACAAAATCTTATTATTATTAAGTAGGGTCAATCACCAACGCTTTGATTGCAGGCTACTTGTTTTTATGATTAG
>CAIXDX010000288.1 GCA_903918335.1 uncultured Methylococcaceae bacterium
ACCAAGCACATTGCTTATGTGAGCTAAGCATGATACTTGTTAATAATGTTTAGGTCAAGCCTATTTTATTTATAAAATATCAAATTTAAACATTTAACGCTTGTTTCAATGCTTCTTCAACATCTCCAGCATCAATGCTTTGAATATTTTCACTATCTACACCTTGTTGCTGAGTGAATTTGTTTTTTCTATTTTCGTGATATGCCAAACCAGTTCCTGCCGGAATCAACCTACCGACGATTACGTTTTCTTTCAAACCCTGTAATCCATCACTCAGACCTCTAACTGCGGCATCCGTAAGTACTCTTGTAGTTTCTTGGAATGAAGCAGCAGAAATAAACGACTCGGTTGCTAATGATGCTTTTGTTATACCTAACAAGATCGATTCATATGTTGCAGGAATCTTACCCATGCTTTCAACCATATCATTCTCAACTCTCATTGCAGCTCTTTCTACCTGCTCCCCTTTAATAAAGGAAGTGTCACCAGGTGCAGTAATTTCAACCTTTCTAAGCATCTGCCTAATAATAGCCTCAATATGCTTATCGTTAATTTTTACACCTTGCAAACGATATACATCTTGAATTTCTTTTACGAGATAATTTGCCAACTCCTCAATACCTCTCAACCTCAATATATCATGAGGAGTTAACTCTCCTTCTGCTATAGTCTCACCCTTCTCGACATACTCACCTTCGAATACGGTAATGTGCCTCCATTTAGGTATTAATGTTTCAACTTGCTCACCAGCACCATCAGTAATTATAACTCTTTGTTTACCTTTAGTTTCTTTGCCAAATGAAATTGTTCCACTAGTTTCTGCGAGTATAGCTGGATCTTTTGTTTTCCTAGCCTCAAATAAGTCAGCTACCCTTGGTAAACCACCGGTAATATCACGAGTTTTACTTGATTCTTGTGGTATTCTTGCAAGAACATCACCAACCCTTACTTCACCACCATCTTTAATACCAGCAATCGCACCGGCAGGTAAAAAATATTGTGCTGGAATTTCTGTACCTGGCAAATGAATTGTATTACCTTCTGTATCAAGGAGTTTAACCATTGGCCGCAATTCTTTACCTGCAGATCCACGTTGTTTTGGATCAGTTACTACTAAAGAACTTAATCCAGTCACTTCATCAGATTGTTTTTGAACAGTAATACCATCAAGAAAATCTTTAAGTTCAACTATACCATCTACCTCTGTAATTACAGGATGAGTGAACGGATCCCAAGTAACAATTATATCGCCTGCGCTAATCTTAGATCCCTCTTGTACTGACAATACGGCACCATATGGTATTTTATAGCGCTCTCTCTCTCTTCCATAATCATCGACCACACCAACTTCACCTGATCTTGATACTGCAACAAGCTTACCTTCTCTATTTAATACTGACTTTAAGTTATTTAACTTAACCGTACCAGATGATTTAACTTGAACATTACTTATAGCTGCTGATCTTGATGCCGCACCACCAATGTGGAAAGTACGCATAGTAAGCTGGGTTCCTGGCTCACCAATAGATTGGGCTGCAATCACACCAACTGCCTCACCTAAATTAACTAAATGCCCACGACCCAAATCTCGCCCATAACATGCTGCACAAACACCATGTCTATTTTCACATGTAATAATTGATCTAACAGTTACTTGATCGATACTTTGTTCATCAAGGATAGCAACCCAATGTTCATCAAGCAACGTTTTAGCAGGCACGATAACATTTTGACCTGAAGCATCTAGTACATCGCTAACTGCAACCCTACCCAATACCCTTTCTGACAATGGTTCAACAACATCTCCACCTTCAATAATTGGAGTCATTACTAGTCCATTTGTGGTTCCACAGTCATTGCCAGTAATAACAAGATCTTGTGCAACATCAACGAGACGTCTAGTTAAATAACCAGAGTTCGCAGTTTTCAATGCCGTATCAGCCAAACCTTTTCGCGCACCATGCGTAGAAATGAAGTATTGTAATACATCAAGTCCTTCACGGAAATTTGCGGTAATCGGCGTTTCAATAATAGATCCATCAGGTTTTGCCATCAAACCTCGCATACCTGCTAACTGCCTAATTTGCGCTGCTGAACCTCTAGCCCCTGACTCTGCCATCATGAAAATAGAATTAAATGATTTTTGTTTTACGCTTATACCTTGCGCATCAACTACCGTTTCTTCACCCAATCCATCCATCATCACTTTAGCGACCTGGTCATTTGCATGTGACCATATATCAACTACTTTATTGTATCTCTCACCATCAGTTACCAAACCTGACGCATATTGACTTTGAATTTCATTCACTTCTCTATCAGCAGCATTGATTATGTCAACTTTTTTCGCTGGAATCGCCATATCTTCTATTCCAAAAGACACACCCGAAATAGTTGCATATCTAAACCCTAAATACATAAGTTGATCAGCAAGAACAACCGTATCTTTATTACCTAAATGCCTATAACTATAGTTTATGAGCCTTGAGATATTTTTCTTAGTCATATCACAATTTACTAAATCATATGGCATCCGATCAGGTACAACTTCCCATATTAAAGCTCTACCTACTGTAGTCTCGACTCTATGCGTTTTATCAACTAATTCACCTTCATCATTCTTTACTTTTTCAGTGATTCTCAATTGAATCTTCGATTGTAATTCTACTGATTTTATCAGCAACGCTTTATGGATTTCACCAACAGAACCAAATATAGACCCATCACCTTTTGCATTAATTTTTTCACGACTAATATAGTACAAACCTAATACAACGTCTTGCGATGGATTAATAACAGGCTCGCCATTCGCGGGTGATAGAATATTATTAGTTGCCATCATCAATGTTCTGGCTTCTAATTGAGCTTCAATTGATAACGGAATGTGTACAGCCATTTGATCGCCATCAAAGTCTGCGTTGAAAGCGCTACAAACTAATGGATGTAACTGTATTGCTTTACCTTCTATCAACGTGGGTTCAAAAGCTTGAATACCCAATCTATGGAGAGTTGGAGCACGATTCAATAAAATAGGATGTTCACGGATAACTTCTTCTAGAATATCCCATACCTCTGGCCCTTCTCTTTCTACCATTTTTTTTGCAGCTTTGATAGTAGTAGCTAATCCCCGTAACTGAAGCTTGCTAAATATAAAAGGCTTGAATAATTCCAAGGCCATCTTTTTGGGCAATCCACATTGATGTAATCGTAAAGTAGGTCCAACAACAATTACAGAACGGCCAGAATAATCAACTCGCTTACCCAGCAAATTTTGACGAAATCGACCCTGCTTCCCTTTAATCATATCTGCAAGTGATTTAAGTGGACGTCTATTAGTGCCTGTAATTGCTCGGCCACGTCTACCGTTATCTAATAATGCATCAACAGACTCCTGCAACATTCTCTTTTCATTTCGTACAATAATATCTGGAGCGTTAAGATCCAATAAACGGTTTAAACGATTATTTCTGTTAATTACCCTTCTATATAAATCATTTAAATCAGAAGTGGCAAAACGACCGCCATCTAATGGCACTAAAGGACGTAACTCTGGTGGTAACACCGGAAGAACCTTCAAAATCATCCATTCTGGACGATTGTTTGAACTTAACAGTGCCTCCATTACCTTAAGGCGCTTTGAATATTTTTTTATTTTAGTTTCTGAAGATGTAGAGTTTATCTCTTCTCTCAAAATATTAACTTGTTCTTTTAAATCAATAGCTTTTAATAAATCATAAATGGCTTCTGCACCCATCTTAGCAACAAAATCATCACCATGAAGATCTACCGCCTCAAGATACTCATCATCAGTTAAAAGATGTCCTTTCTCAAGCGGTGTTAAACCAGGATCAAGAATTACAAATGACTCAAAATATAAAACCCGCTCAATTTCGCGAAGCGTCATGTCTAAAAGTAACGCTATTCTTGAAGGCAGCGATTTCAAAAACCAAATATGCGCAACAGGGCTTGCCAAATCTATATGCCCCATTCTTTCTCTACGCACTTTAGATAAAGTGACCTCTACGCCACATTTTTCGCAGATAACTCCACGATGCTTTAATCTTTTATACTTACCACATAAGCATTCATAGTCACTTACTGGACCGAAGATCTTTGCACAAAAAAGACCATCTCGTTCAGGCTTAAATGTTCGATAATTTATTGTTTCTGGTTTTTTTACCTCACCATATGACCACGAACGGATCATGTCAGGCGAAGCCAAGCCTATGCTAATCCCATCGAAGTCATCAGCACGTCCCTGTCTTTTTAGAAAATTCATCAAATCTTTCAAGAGCTTGTCCTCTTTATTTGGTTTACTCACAACCCAGAACAGAAATGTTCAATATAATAAATAATGAAACATTTTCTATACTTCAGTTAAACAAACATAATTTTATTTGTTTTAAAGCTGGTTAATATTAATTAGTTAAAACACATTTTTTGAGCCTAATACGCCTCTAAATATTTACAACTCTATTCACGTTGTAATTCAATATTAACAGCCAATGATCGAATTTCTTTTATCAGAACATTAAATGATTCTGGCATACCGGCTTCCATTTTATGATCACCATCAACTATATTTTTATACATTCTTGTTCTACCAGTTACGTCGTCTGATTTCACAGTTAACATTTCCTGCAAAGTATATGCGGCGCCATATGCTTCTAAAGCCCATACCTCCATTTCTCCGAATCTTTGACCACCAAATTGTGCTTTACCACCTAATGGCTGTTGAGTAACAAGACTATATGGGCCAGTTGAACGAGCATGCATCTTATCATCTACCAAATGATTCAATTTAAGCATGTACATATAACCAACTGTTACTTCACGTTCAAATGGTTCACCCGTTAATCCATCATATAACGTTATTTGTCCATGTTCTGGTAATTCGGCCAAACGCAACATGTTACGAATATCTTCTTCACTGGCACCATCAAAAACTGGGGTAGCCATTGGTACGCCACCTACTAAATTTTTTGCCATTTCAATAATTTCTTCATCACTGAAAGAGTCTAAATTCTCTTTACGTCCACTACTATTGTATATTTTGTCCAGATAATTTCTTATTGCAGATACTCTTGCGGATTCAGCTAAATATTTTTCATTTAGCATTTTTCCGATCTGAATACCTAAACCCTTAGCAGCCCATCCTAAATGGGTCTCAAGTACCTGACCCACATTCATACGTGATGGCACGCCTAATGGGTTTAATACTATATCAACTGGATTACCATCCGCTGTATAAGGCATATCTTCAATAGGTCTTATCATAGAAATTACACCCTTATTTCCATGTCTGCCAGCCATTTTATCACCTGGTTGAATACGTCTTTTTACAGCTAAATAAACCTTTACCATTTTCAACACACCGGGAGCCAGATCATCTCCCATTGTGATTTTTTTACGTTTCACATCGAAACGCTCATCAAAATCTTTTCTTTGCTGTTCGACCTGATTACCAACCGTTTCAAGTTGAAGATTAATATCTTCATCTTTCATCTTAATTTTTAACCATTCTGTATGACGCAAGGTTTCTAAATATTCTTGTGTAATTATTACACCGTCTTTCAAATTACCTGGACCGGAATGCGCAGTTTTACCCACAATTAGTCTTGCAACACGAGCAAATATATCTTCTTCTAATATTTTTAATTGATCATCAAGATCCTTTCTATATCTGTTGATTTCTTCTTGCTCAATGTCTAGCGCACGTTGATCTTTTTTTACACCATCTCTAGTAAAAACTTGAACATCAATAACTGTGCCCTCAATACTTCCCGGAACACGCAAAGATGTATCTTTAACGTCCGCAGCTTTTTCACCAAAAATTGCGCGCAATAGTTTTTCTTCTGGAGTTAACTGAGTCTCTCCTTTAGGTGTAACCTTACCTACTAAGATATCCCCACCTTTTACTTCTGCACCAACATACACTATTCCAGATGCATCAAGCTTTGATAGAGCCTCCTCGCTTACATTAGGAATATCAGCTGTAATCTCTTCGGGACTATGTTTGGTATCCCTTGCTACACAGGTTTTCTCTTCTATATGAATTGTTGTAAACCGATCTTCTTTAACTACCCTTTCAGAAACAAGTATTGAATCTTCAAAGTTATATCCATTCCAAGGCATAAAGGCTACTAGCATGTTTTGCCCTAATGCTAATTCCCCCATATCGGTTGAAGGACCATCGGCTAAAATATCCCCAGCACTTACTGCATCGCCAAGTTTGACCAATGGCTTTTGGTTAATACATGTATTTTGATTGGAACGGGTATATTTTGTTAAATTATAGATATCAACACCGGGAGCACCAGTTTCAGTTTCTGTATCATTAACTCGAACTACAATTCTTGCCGCATCTACAGCTTCAATTCGGCCACCTCTTGTTGCAACAACTGTAACCCCAGAATCTTTTGCTACGATTCGCTCCATTCCTGTACCTACTAAAGGTTTCTCTGCCCTTAATGTTGGTACCGCTTGACGCTGCATATTTGAACCCATTAATGCACGGTTTGCATCATCATGCTCAAGAAATGGGATAATTGAAGCCGCAACAGAAACAATTTGTTTAGATGATACATCCATATATTGAACTGTGTCAGACATGGCTAAAGCGAACTCATCCTTATGGCGACAAGATACTAACCCATCAACTAATTTACCATTTTCATCTACAGCGACACTTGCTTGTGCAATAACAAACTCACCTTCTTCTATTGCCGAAAGATAATCTACTTGATTTGTTACTACGCCATCTATTACCTTTCTATAAGGCGTTTCTAGGAATCCATAACCGTTCGTTCGAGCGTAAACAGAAAGCGAATTTATTAATCCAATGTTTGGTCCTTCAGGCGTTTCAATTGGACACACTCTTCCATAGTGCGTGGCATGTACGTCTCGAACTTCAAACCCAGCTCTTTCCCTCGCTAAACCACCAGGCCCTAATGCCGATACACGACGTTTATGTGTAACTTGTGACAATGGATTATTTTGATCCATAAACTGAGAAAGCTGACTGGAGCCAAAAAACTCTTTAACTGCAGCTGAAACAGGTTTTGCATTAATAATTTCTTGAGGCATTAATCCTTCTGAGTCAGCCAAGGTTAATCGTTCTTTTACTGCACGCTCAACTCTTACTAAACCAACTCTAAATTGATTTTCAATCATTTCACCAACGGATCTAACCCGTCTATTTCCTAAATGATCAATATCATCAACAGTTCCATTTCCATTTCTTATAGATATCAATTCCTTTAAAACATCAATGATATCTTCTTTTGTTAAAGTACCAGAACCAATAGTTTCTTCTCGACCTAATCTTCTATTAAACTTCATTCTACCTACAGTAGATAGGTCATACCTATCATCTGTGAAAAATAAATTTTGAAATAGATTTTCTGCTGAATCTTTAGTTGGAGGCTCGCCAGGTCGCATCATTCTATAAATTTCAACTAATGCCTCTAAAGGATTAGTTGTTGTATCTAATCTCATAGCGTTACTTATATAAGCACCGTTATCAAGATCATTTACGAATAATGTGTTAATTTCATTAACACCATTATCTAAAAGTTTATCTATTAATAATGTTGTCAATTCATCATTCACATTAGCAATCAATTCCCCAGTTGACTCATTGATTATATTGTGACTTAATATTTTACCAAGTAAGTAATCTTTTGGTACTTTTACTTCTGTCAATCCAGCCTTATTCATTTCACGAATATGCTTAGCAGTAATACGACGACCTTCCTCAACTAAGACATGATCATTGTGAACAATATCAAATGATGCAATTTCACCACGCATCCTTTCAGGGACAATATGAAATAAACAATATTCTTTATTTAATGTAAATTTATTTGTTTCGAAGAAAATATTAATCATTTCTTCATTATCAAATCCTAAGCCTCTAAGTAATATAGTTGCCGGAATCTTTCTACGCCTATCTATGCGCACGTAAACACAATCTTTATGGTCAAATTCAAAATCTAACCAAGAACCTCTATAAGGTATTACCCTTGCGTTAAATAATAATTTTCCTGATGAATGCGTCTTACCTTTATCATGATCGAAAAAAACACCTGGTGATCGATGTAATTGTGAAACGATAACTCTTTCTGTACCATTAATTACGAATGTGCCATTTTCTGTCATTAATGGCAACTCACCCATGTAAACTTCTTGTTCACGTATGTCTTTAACAACTTTTGCGTTAGCAGATGCCTCTTTATCGTATATTACTAAACGAACTAACACTCGCAATGGAGCCGCATATGTTGCTCCTCTTTGCTGACACTCTCTTACATCAAATGTAGGCTCACCCAATTTGTAACTTACATATTCAAGTACAGCATACCCTGAATGACTCTCAATTGGGAAAACACTTGAAAAGGCAGCATGCAGACCAATTGCTGAACGTTTTTCAGGCTTAACTCCGGATTGTAAAAAGCCAGCATATGAATTAATTTGCGTTGCAAGGAGATAGGGAACATCAAGAACTTCTGTGCTTTTCCCAAAATTGTTTCTAATACGTTTTTTTTCTGTAAAAGAGTAGGACATATCGCTTCCAAACTTTTTCGTCATGATTTATTTCTACTGTGTATTGTTACAAACAGCAAAAGGCCGGTGACAATAGGTCACCAGCCATACTTTATATAGAGACGCAAAACTGCTTCTCTTCAACTTTATCAAAATTAGATTATTTAATTTCGACAGTTGCGCCAGCTTCAGCTAGTTGTTTTTGAATATCTTCAGCCTCAGCTTTTGGTATACCTTCTTTTAGAACAGTTGGAGCGCCTTCAACTGCGTCTTTAGCTTCTTTTAAGCCTAGCCCTGTAATACCACGTACAGTCTTAATTACAGCAACTTTATTGTCACCAAATGATGCCAAAATCACATCGAATTCAGTTTGTTCTTCAGCAGCAGCTGCACCAGCACCAGCAGTTGGCGCCGCAGCAACCGCTACAGCAGCAGTTACACCAAACTTTTCTTCCATCGCAGAAATTAGATCTACGATTTCAGTAATTGTCATGTTCGATACCGCATCTAAGATATCAGCTTGTGATATAGCCATGTAAATTCCTCTAAAATTAATTTATTTCAATTGTATATAATTAAGCAACTTCTTGCTTTTGATCTCTAACAGCAGCAATTGTACGAACAAGTTTTCCTACAGGGGCTTTCATAACAGACATTAACATGCTAATTGCTTGATCACGTGTTGGTAAACTTGCTAACTTAGCTAATGCAGAACCGTCAAAAGCTTCCCCACCAAATGCAACAATTTTAGCTATCAACTTATCATTAGTCTTAGCAAAATCATTAATCAAACGACCCGCAGATCCTGGATCTTCCATTGAAAATGCTATTAGAAGCGGCCCTACCAATCCACTTTGCATGCATTCAAATTCTGTTCCTGCCACCGCACGTTTTGCTAACGTATTCTTCACAACTCGAAGATAGACACCTGTTTCTCTTGCAGTCTTACGCAAAGCTGTTAACTCAGTAACAGTAAGGCCACGATATTCAGCAGCTACTGCAGAATGCGCTTTAGCTGCGAATTGTGCGACTTCTTCTACGACAGCCTTTTTGCCATCTAAATTTAGTGCCACAACATAGCTCCTATATGCTGGTAAAACCAGCGTTAAAAAATTCATTCTTGCGAATGCCCAAATTACGGCTTTTATCATATTTAATATAATAGAACCGCCTACGCAGGATAATTAAGTTTTACAACCCCTGCGGTCTTTGACGGTTACCGCCGTTAAACGGCAACCCAAAGTTTTTTACAATTTATTTAGTTTAATAAACTACTTGCATCTAACCACAGGCCAGGACCCATTGTTGAAGATAGCGTTATTTTTTTAATATAAACACCTTTTGCGGAGGTTGGCTTTGCTTTACGAAGATCCGATAACAATGCTTCCAAGTTTCCTTTTATTGCATCAACTTCAAATGTAGACTTACCTAATGTGCAGTGAATAATACCACCCTTATCAGTACGATATCGAACCTGTCCTGACTTTGCATTCTTAACTGCTGTTGCAACGTCTGCCGTTACTGTTCCTACTTTAGGGTTTGGCATTAATCCTCTTGGACCTAACACTTGACCTAATTGACCAACAACTCTCATAGCATCTGGTGACGCAATAACCACGTCAAAGTTCATTTCACCTTTTTTAACTAAGTCAGCCAAATCTTCCATACCAACAATATCAGCACCAGCTGCGGTTGCAGCATCCGCACTTGGTCCTTGTGTGAACACCGCAACTCGTACTGTTTTACCAGTTCCATTTGGTAGTACTGTTGCGCCACGAACATTTTGATCTGATTTTCTTGGATCAACACCTAAGTTAACGCTAACATCGATCGCTTCATTAAATTTTGAAGTACTTAGTTCTTTTAGAATCTCGACCGCTTCAGTAATGCTGTATTGCTTTGCTCTATCAACTTTGCTTTTTACTAATTTAGCCTTCTTTGACAACTTAGCCATTTACATGCCCTCCACATTTAAGCCCATGCTACGCGCACTTCCAGCTATTGTTTTAATTGCTGCTTCTAGGTTAGCTGCATTTAAATCTTCCATTTTTGTTTTAGCAATTTCTTCTAATTGCGCATAAGTAACGGTTCCAACTTTTTTAGTGTTTGGATTACTACTCCCGCTTTTAAGGCCAGTTATTTTTTTCAAAAGAATTGAGGCTGGAGGTGTTTTAGTTATAAATGTGAAACTTCTGTCACTATAAACTGTGATAACAACCGGTAAGGGCAAACCCTTTTCTACATCTTGAGTTTTTGCATTAAATGCCTTACAAAACTCCATAATATTTACACCACGCTGACCTAACGCAGGACCTACTGGTGGACTTGGATTTGCCTCACCCGCTTTAACTTGTAATTTTATATAAGCTGCTATTTTTTTAGCCATTTTTTACTCCAATTTGGGTGCAAACGCTTTTCAGCTCCCCCTAGACACAAAAATCCCTGTCGTTAATCAAGACAGAGATTCGATAAATTTTAAATTCCGCTTATGTTTAGTTATTAACTTTTTTCAACCTGACCAAAAGCTAACTCCACGGAAGTAGATCTTCCAAAAATAAGAACGGAAATCTTTAACTTGTTTTTTTCGTAATTAACTTCTTCTACAACACCATTGAAATCTTTAAATGGCCCATCAATTACCCTGATTACTTCACCGACCTCAAATAAAACTTTTGGCCTCGGCTTGTTAACACCATCTTCTACTTTATTTAAGATAGACATTGCTTCTTTATCAGATATTGGCGCCGGCCTATCTGATGTACCGCCAATAAACCCAAGAACTCTTGGCACATCCTTTACCAAGTGCCATGTTTCATCAGTTAACTCCATTTGAACCAAGACATACCCAGGAAAAAACTTTCTTTCACTTTTCCTTTGCTGTCCCATTCTCATTTCTATAACTTCTTCAGTTGGAACTAAAATCTTACCAAAATAATCCTCAAGCCCTTCCCTTAAGATTCTTTCTTCAAGAGCTTGTTTAACCTTATTTTCAAAGTTTGAATACGCATGAACTACATACCAACGAAGAGCCATTTCCCTAACCACCTTGACCAGTTAAAAACCGAATACCCCAAAAAAGAAACATATCAAGTACCCAAAGAATTAAACCAACAACAAACACCATTGCAAATACTAGCAATGTTGTTCTCATAGTTTCTTCACGAGTTGGCCATACAACTTTTCTTACTTCTTGGCGTGATTCAACAGCAAATTCCCACACAGATTGTCCAAGTTCAGTTGTTAGCATGACACCTAGAACAACTGACATAATCGCAATCAAACCTAACACCCTATACAATAAGGCGACTTCTTTAAAATCTGCGTGATCAGCTGAGAAATAATAAAACGCAGCGATACCTGAAATTACAAGCACCACTGAAAGTATTTGTTTCAGAATATCAGTTATTGATACTGACGATTGTGATTGATTATTCATTTTTATTATTATTCACAAAATAAATTAAGTTTAATCTGACTGGCAGGCCAGGAGGGGCTCGAACCCCCAACCAGCGGTTTTGGAGACCG
>CAIXDX010000289.1 GCA_903918335.1 uncultured Methylococcaceae bacterium
ACTATGGCTAATACAGCACAAGCTAAAAAACGCGCGAAACAAGCGGAAAAAAGCCGTATTCGCAACGCCGGACAACGTAGCAACTTACGTACATTCGTAAAAAAAGTTCTTGCAGCAGTTAAAGCTGGAGACAAAGAAAAAGCCCAAGCTGCTTTTAAAGTTGTAGTACCTATTATTGACTCTGCGGTTAACAAAGGTATTATTCATAAAAACAAAGCTGCACGCGGCAAAAGCAGACTGAATTCAAAAGTAAAAGCAATCGCTTAATAAAGAGCGGCTTTCACTTTAAAAAAGCCGGAGCTAAAAACTCCGGCTTTTTTGTCTTTAGCTTATATCAGTTGCTTAATAACAGGATGCTCGTGGATTAATTGTTGACGAAAAGCTTCAATCACGCTCTCATTATTACGATCTATTCTTGGAATAGATACCTTAATATCTGCAACACAACCCATCGGGGATCCCGATAAAAAGACCAACCTGTCTGCCAACGCAATCGCTTCTCGTAAATCATGCGTCACAAATAAAACGGTATGCGGCCTCTTTTGCCATAACAACAGTAATAAATCTCGGACCTGTCGCGCCGTGGGTGCATCCAAGGAAACAAATGGCTCATCCATCAACAACAAATCGGGATTAACAGCAAAAGCTCTAATCAAAGCCACCCGCCTACTCATACCTAACGATAAACGCTCAGGATAAACATCCTGAAACGCCTTTAATTGCATAATGTCTAACAAATCATCAATCAATTCCGCATTTTCAAAACGCTCTTGCACCAGTTCAATATTTTGCCTCACCGTGCGCCAAGGCAATAAGCGCGGACTCTGAAACACTAATCCTATCTTTGATTTTCTAGCCGCCGACCCCACAAAGACTTCTCCCTCAAAATCAGAATCTAAGCCGGCAATAATATTTAATAAGGTGGTTTTACCACAACCCGAAGGCCCAACCAAACACACAAACTCTTGTGAACCAATAAAAAGATTTAAATTTTCAATTACTAAATGCCCAACCGTTTGACCAGTACCCGGGAATTGCTTACTAACTACATCTATTTTAATGGCATTCATCGTCGCCACCGCATAGCATGATGATCTAAAGGCTTTAAAATCAATAACTCAATTAACTGGATAACACCAACAAAAGCTATGGTGTAAGCCAAAATACTCGCCACATCAAACATCTGAAAAAAAAGATGCAACTGATACCCCATCCCATTACTACGCCCCAACAACTCAACCACCAAGATAATTTTCCAAATTAAAGCTAACCCAGATCGCGTCGCACCCATAACATAAGGATGTAATTGTGGCCAAATCACTTCCGTCAAAACCCTACGCTTACTTAGTCGATAAGATCGCGTCATTTCCATTAAATCTTGATCGAGAGCGCGAGCACCTTCTCTAATAGTAACTATTACACTGGGCACCTTATTAACCACCACAGCTAAAATTGCAGCAGATTCTACTAAACCAAACCAAACGTAACAAAGAATAATAATCACTAAAGCAGGTACATTTAAAAAAATCATCAACCAATTATCAAAAAATGCATCTAACTTCTCATTGCGACCAAGAACAATTCCAATCGCACAACCCAATAACATTGATATAGAAAAACTTACTATTAAACGAAGTAAAGTTACCCCCAAATGATAAGTTAATTGCCCTGTTATGCAAGCTTTCCAAAAAACCTCGCCCACAAGCAGCGGACCCGGAAGAATAGTACTATTTATATTAACTGCCAATCCTTGCCAAACCAATAATAAAGTTAACAAGGAAAATACCGGTAAAAAAAGCTTAAAGATATTCAAATTAATTTAAATTCCAAAATGTACCGGCTTGTAAATGCTCCGAATGACCGGTTAATTGATTATGACTTACGCCTCGCAATAACTGATAAATTTCTTCAGCCGCTTTTTGTTCTGCTTCACCCCATTGTTCAACCCCACCCTGACAATAACGTTGTCGCAATAAAACTTGCGTACTTGCATCATCAACATGCGTCAATGGAATAACACTTTGCCAGACATCATCTTTACTACATATTTTTTGTCTAGCCTGACGAGTAGCTTTAAATAAATCATTAAGCGAAAATCTATGATCCTGCGCCCAACTTTGCTTAAAAACATAACCCAAACTTGGCACATTAAGCTTAACGCCTAATCCTTTTAAAATCTCACTTCCATCTATAATTTGTCGATATCCTTGAGTTTCTAATCGGCTTGCAAAATGCCAATAAGTAAGTAAAGCATCTAATCGTTTTTGTTTAATTTGCTCATTCAATAATGGAGGCGCAGCAAAAGTCGTTTCAACCAACTCTGAGATATTCAAGTTTTGTTTCTTCGCTAAGGCCTGTAATAACAACCAATTTTTGTCTAATTCTCCACCAGCAATTCCTAAACGCTTACCGGCAAGATCCGCAATTTTATAAATTGGACTATTTTCTGGCACCATTAAAGCGCCTGAAGTATTTGAATAAGGATAAAAAGTCAAATCACCACCTGTCACTCGTTGACTTGAAACCCAAATCCAATCAGACACAATCATATCAACCGCACCTGACTGTAAAGCAATCTTGCCAGCCTCAGCATTTGCAAGCGACACTATTTGCAATTGTATACCTGACATTTTAAAATCCGGATCCGCCTCCAGCACATGCAGCTCCCACTCCAGAGTTCCCAAGGACTGAACACCAATACGAATAGAAGTTTTTTCAAACGCACCACAAGCTCCAATCATACTTAAGCAAAACCAAAGCAAAAAAACTCTAAATTTCATCACATTATTCCAATTAACTAACTACAAGCGTGATATTTTATCTACATGCTAACATTCGCGCGAGCTTCATTATCAAAATAAATATCATCAGATAACTTCAAAGTTACATTACAGTTAGTTAATCTGTTTAACAGAATACGCTTACATAAAACTTAACTTATATTAACAATAAGAGTATTTTAAATTTACAACACAATACTAACATTCAAGATATCACAATGAGAGTTAAATACAATTCCATGTGCACTATGGGATAATATTGCATTGATTTAATCCAAATATTCAATTATGCGCTACTCGACTAAACACCTATTAAATCGCCCAAATTGGTTAAAAGCTCACCTTTATTTAGCATTAATCGCTGGTTTTTTCTTTGTACTAATCGGCTTATCAGGTAGTCTTAGTATTTACCGAGATGAAATTGATACCTTACTAAACCCTGAGCTTTTCATCAAAAATCCGCAAGCCAATTACCAATCACTCGATAAAATATATGCCGCTATAAAAAAAGCACATCCAAATAAAACAGGCTCATGGACTATAGAAATGCCACTAACACCTAATGGCATGATCACCGCGTGGTTTGAGAAACCTTCTGAGACTTTCTTCGAACTCTATGCTCCTTTAATGGTCTCAGTCAACCCTTACACAGCTGAGATTGTAAGCAGTCGCTTTTGGGGGAGTACATTGACGACCTGGATATTAAATATACATACACAGCTCAACATGGGCAGCGATGGTTGGAAAATCGTAGGACTGTGTGGCGCTCTTTTATGCTTTTCTAGCCTAACAGGACTTTATCTATGGTGGCCTGGCTTAAATAAAATTGGGGAGACCTTTAAATTTAGAACTCATGATGGAATGATGCTACTCGCTATGGATGCACATCGGTGGCTAGGTTTATTTTCCTCTATTAGTCTATTAATTTTAGCGTTTACTGGCTTTTTATTAAGTTATCCCACTATTTTAGAAAACCTTACAGGTTCATCCGGTATGGAACACGGCCAAACTGGACGCACGATTATTAGTTCAGCAATACCCAATAATCATCCAACTGGCTTATCTGCAGCCACATTTGTAGCTCAGGCGGCATTTCCTAAAGCTCAACTAAGACGAATAACGACACCCGCTGGAGATACTGGTGTTTATCGTATAAATTTACGGCAAAATAGTGAAATTAATCAACGTCACCCCTATACTACTGTTTGGATTGATCGTTGGAGCGTGCAAATTAAAGAAGTACGCAATCCAACTCAATTTTCGAAAGGTGAAGCACTTGCGAGTAGTATTTGGCCGGTACATACTGGGGAGGCCCTGGGACCAAGTGGAAGATTACTTTGGTTTATTAGTGGTATAAGTATTTTTTTATTATACGTAACCGGAGTTTTACGTTGGCTATGCAAAACAGACAAAGTCAAAGATCGAAAAATCAATTACACAACTATAAAGAGGCTAAAAACACAAATAAAAACTCATAGTAATAGTTACAGTCTCATATTTTATGTATATTCAAAAAAGCTAATTAAACAGTCGATGCCTTATATTTTAAAAACATTTAAATATGTATTAAAGAACATAAATAAACGCATTAAAAACTAAATTACCCTACATAAAATCTAAATATGTAGGGAAAACTAATAGCTACTATCTAGTCAATTATTTTAGTGCGATAATTTCAGTACGACCTACCATCTCAAGGTTTAACTTACCTTCTTTCATAAGCCAACCGATTCCACGCTGAACGTCCACCTTATTTAAATCAGTTTCAGCAATAATCTTCGTTGCACTCGCTGGGCCGTTAGTATCAAGATATTGCCATACAATTCCAGCAGCATCACCGATTAAGTTAAGCATTTTAATCACCTCTATAAAGATTAATTGAACAACCAGCTTTAAAAAGTCTCACTTGTATTTATAAATTATTTGCAATAAATGCGTTACATACTGGGAAAAAACACTTTTATATAGCTTTTACTTGTGACTCTGGTAATGTGATATTAAGCTCCAATGTTTCTTGGTCATCATCCTGTTCAAAACTAACTGAAATAGCATCCTGACTAACATTTACATATTTCTGAATAACGGCCAATAGCTCTTTCTGTAATTGAGGAAGATAAGATGGTTGATTTTTCGATGATCTTTCATGTGCAACTAAAATCTGTAATCTCTCTTTTGCAAGTGAAGCAGAACTAACTTTAGATATTTTAAAATAATCCAATAAACTCATTATTTACCCCCAAAAAGATTCCTAAAAAAACCTTTTTTATCATCTATAAATCGGTGAGGCCTATCTTCGCCTAAATAACGCGCAACTATATCTTCATATGCCTGTCCTGCATCACTTTTTTCATCTAGAATGACAGGTGTACCTGAGTTTGATGCATTAAGTACAGATTTTGATTCTGGAATAACACCTAATAGATGCAGAGACAAAATGTCTTGTACATCATCCACACTGAGCATTTCACCCAATTTAACACGCTCTGGCGAATAACGAGTTAACAATAGAAATTCATTAATTGGCTCTTCGTTTTGCTCTGCACGCCTAGATTTACTTGATAAAATCCCCAACATACGATCAGAGTCTCTTACTGAAGATACTTCAGGATTAGTAACTACAAAAGCATCATCAGCAAAATACATTGCCAAGTGCGCACCCTTCTCAATACCAGCAGGTGAATCACAGACAATAAATTTAAAATCTTTTTTTAATTCATCTAAAATCCTACCTACACCTTCTTGACTCAAAGCATCTTTATCACGAGTTTGAGAAGCAGGTAAGATATACAACAAATTACAATTCTTATCACGAATCAACGCTTGATTTAACGTTGCCTCCCCATTTATAACATTAACAAAATCATAAACCACTCGACGTTCACAACCCATAATCAAATCTAGATTACGTAATCCTACATCGAAATCAATAACCGCTGTTTTATGACCTCTTTTTGCCAGCCCCATGGCAATAGCAGCACTAGTAGTTGTTTTACCAACACCGCCTTTACCAGATGTTACGACTATTACTCTTGCCACAAAATTTTCCTCTAAGTTAATGGTGTAAGACAATATCTTTAATAATTAATGCCTTGTCTTGCAAATAAATCTGTACTGGTTTATTTCGCGCTGAGGCAATCAAATCTTCACTGACTTTATAATTACCCGCAATTGAAATCAATTCTGCTTGCAGATCAAAACAAAATATTCGAGCATCAATATTTCCCTGTACTCCCGCTAATGCCCTGCCTCTTAAAGTACTATAAACATGAATGTTACCCTCGGCAATAATCTCTGCACCTGCACTTACTTGAGCCATTATTACCAAATCGCCAGCAGCATATATTCGTTGTCCCGATCTAATAGGCTGAGTAATTAACGTGGTTGGTATTGTAACTTTTATTTCTTCTGACTTTGGAGATACTGTTTCGATTGGCGAAACAATTTCAACTTTTGACTGTTCTTTACTTACGATTGAAGGTTCTCGACTTTGTGCAGGATAAACAGGAATCCCTAACCTTAATGACTCTTTGTTTTGAAGTATATTACCCGCCCTAAAACCGACTATAAACAATCCGGCTTTTCGTATTACATCAATTAACTCAGTTATATTAACTAGGTAACCTTGTTTATTAATTCCTTGCAAATCTACAACTAAAGGAGAGTTTTTAAAAAAATCAGGGGCTTGTTTAATTTTCTCAGAAAGCTGTTGCTCAAGTAGACTTAAATCGTTAGTTGCCAACATTAAAACCGGAACAGAGAACGAACTTGTTTTAAATTCAAGGGCAATTACTGGGGGTTTGTTTTTTTTTGAGTCCTGCGACATGAGAGCTATCTATTCGATCAATAAAGTAAAAACTATGTATATTTGTAGCTATTAATACCATCATTAACATCTATTTGTAAAGTGTAAGACTTTATATACCCCCACAAAAAAGGGCCACATTTCTTCAAATGTGACCCTTTTATTTCATAGATGGTAACAAATGCTACCAAACATGAATTAAAAATTAACGTTTTGAGTATTGTGGACGTTTTCTTGCTTTGTGCAAACCAATCTTCTTCCGTTCAACAACACGTGAGTCTCGAGTTACAAATCCCGCTTTTCTTAATGGAGATCGTAAAGCTTCATCATAAACTATCAAAGCACGAGTCAATCCATGACGAATAGCACCTGCCTGACCTGATGGACCGCCACCTTTAACGATCACATTAACATCAAACTTTCCAACTAATTCGACACACTCTAAAGGTTGACGAGAAACCATTTGATCCGTTTTACGACCAAAATAGTCTTCTAAAGTTTTTTTGTTAATTGTAATCTTACCAGTCCCTGAAGTTGCGTAAACACGTGCAATTGCACTTTTACGACGACCTGTTCCGTAATACTGAGCTGCTGCCATAGTCTACTCGCTTATAATTCTAAAACTTTTGGCTGTTGAGCCTGATGATCATGTTCAGATCCTGCATATACTTTCAACTTCTTGAACATTGCACGACCCAATGGATTGTTTGGTAACATACCTTTAACCGCATTAGTAAGAATACGATCAGGGAACGTTTGTCTTAATTTACCAAGACTTACTGTTTTCAAGTTACCAATGTAACCAGTATGGTGTTGGTACAACTTGTCTTTTTCTTTATTGCCGGTAACGCCAATTTTATCTACGTTTACAACAATAATGTAATCACCGGTATCAACATGCGGCGTGTATTCTGGTTTGTGTTTTCCACGAAGGCGTAGTGCAATCTCAGAAGCAAGGCGGCCTAGCGTCTTCCCATCTGCATCAACTACATACCAATCGCGCTTAACTTCAGCTGCTTTTGCACTAAATGTTTTCATCGTTACTTAGTCTTTCTCTAAAGGCTCAATAAAAGAGCTAGAATTTTACTAAACATTGTCATCTCTTTCAATGTTTATTTAAATTTCAGGTATAAATTTTATTATGTCCTTGCCGAACATCTCATTATTAAAATGACCTCATACCCACCGAACAAGACATTATACAGGAATAACAACCATCACATCAAGAGTTAATTGATCTATATCGTAATTTTACAATTTAATGTTTAAAGAATGTAATTTTCTATAAAGATGAGTTCTTTCCATACCAACGGCTGAAGACAGCTTTGCCACACTACCCCCAGTTCTCTCAAAATGATACTCTAAATACGCTTTCTCGAAATGATCTCTAGCTTCCTTTAAGGGTAAATTAAAAAACTCAGGTACTGCTACGGCTAACATAACATCTGGAACCACCGAACCTAATGCAGACTTAACCTCATCTAATTCTATTTCTTCACCCACACCTAATATCATTAGACGTTGAACAAGATTCTTTAATTCTCTAACATTGCCGCGCCAACTGTAATTGCGTAAATAATTTTGAGCCGCCATAGAAAATCTGCGGAAAGCCAGTTTATCTTGCGTTACGAAATAATCAACATAAAAACTTAGCAATCCAGGCACATCTTCGCTATGATCTCTCAAAGGAGGGATATTAAAGGCTACCTCATTAAGCATGTAGTATAAATCTTGCCTAAATCGACCTGATCGCACTTCATCATCCATTGAAACTCTTGTTGAGGTTATAACTCTTACATCCACCTTCACCGGCTCACTACCGCCAACACGCAAAAAAGAACTCGATTCTAATGCACTTAACAATCGAAGTTGAGTCTCTTGATCCATGCCACCTATTTCACTTAGAAATAATGTACCCTTATTCGCCCTCTCCAACAAACCCGGATAGACATTACCCTGACTTTCTTTACCAAAAAACTCTACGGCTGAATTTTCAGGAGAAATACTACCTACAGCAACATCAATAAATGGACCTTGTCGATGTGAACTATTATTATGCAAATATCGAGCATAAAGTTCTTTACCTACACCCGCCTCGCCACCAAACAATACGCGCGTATCATGCTGAGCCAGTCTTTTTAATTGATCCTTAATCCTGTCTACTGTAGCACTCTTCCCCACCGGCTCAATATCAACCAATAACTGTTTTTTAAGTCCAGCATTTTCAATTTGTAGATTACCAGCTTCTAACGCCCGATATACTATCAATAGTAACTTTGCCAGTGACAAAGGCTTCTCTAAAAAATCATAAGCACCCAATCGAGTTGCCTCAACGGCCAATTCGACAGAACCATGCCCAGACATCATTACCACTGGACACAGCATATAATCTTCTGCGACCCATTCTTTCAAAAGCGATACACCATCAGTATCAGGCATCCAAATATCAAGTAAAATTAGATCAGGGTTATGTATAACCTTTAATTTTCTGGCTTCAACACCATTTTCTGCTGTAGCAACTTGATAACCTTCATCTTCAAGTATTTCACAAACTAATCGACGAATTTCAGGCTCATCATCTACAACTAATATACGAGGGGAATTTATATTCATAATTTTCTATGACAACTCAGAGTTACACGCAGGAAGTTGGATTATAAAACACGCCCCCACCTTACGACCAGTATCGACCCATATCGCACCACCATGATCTTCTATTATCTTCTTTACAATAGCAAGCCCTAAACCAGTTCCTTTTGCTTTTGTTGTGACATAAGGCTCGAATATCTTCTCAATTTGATCCTCCTTAATTCCAGCTCCATTATCATAAAGTTCTATTTCTATAAAATCCGCATTCTTTTTCAATACTCTATGTACATTTATCTCGATCAAACCATCCAAGCCAACCGCCTCTAGAGAGTTTTTTATTAAATTATGCATTACCTGCCTAATACTGACTGGGTCACCATTAACTACTTGCAAACCTGATTGATACCTCGCTTTAAACTTAACACCCTCTCTTAAAGCATATAAAGCTAAAACCTCTTGAATTAGATGGGACATATTAAAATCAACCGTCTGTTTTTTCGAAGGTTTTGCATACTCTGAAAAATCATCCACCATTTCTTTCATCGCTTCTACTTGCTGGACTATGGTTTGAGTTGATCTTTGTAAAATAGCACCGTCAGAACTGTCCAACTTAGCAGCTAATTTAAGCTGTAATCGTTCTGCAGATAATTGAATAGGGGTTAATGGATTTTTTATTTCATGCGCCAACCTTCTTGCTACCTCGCCCCATGCCGCATTTTTTTGAGCTTGTATAAGATCAGTCACATCATCAAACACAACCACTGACCCAACTCGAAATCCCTCTTGAGAAAACAAAGGCGTTCCCCTACAAAGTAACTCTTGCCGTCCATTTGGACCCAAGAATGCAATTCTTTGCTGCCAAATATCCTCCGCATTTTCCAATAAATGTTGAATAGATTTCAAAGGTTCAGTTAACTCCACATAAACATCAACCAACTCCAATAAAGTTCTACCAACAAACTGATTAACATGTACACGAAATATTCTGTAAGCAGCTTGATTGGCCGTCCTTACTTTAAAAATCTCATCAAAACTAATAACGCCAGCCGTTAAATTACCCAGGATCGTTTCTAAATAAGCACGTTGATTCTCAACTTCAACCCCTACTTTTCTAGTCTCATCACGCGCTTGAGCAATACGATTTGTCATATCATTAAAAGATTCAACCAAAAAACCCAGATCATCTTGAGCCATAACAGGAAGTTTTTGATCATAATGCCCAGAGGCGACTGCTTTTGTACCCTTTACTAATTCTTTGACAGGAGCAGTTATGTTTCGAATACTAATAAACGCGACCCAAATTGCCGCCAATAAACTCATTAACAAAACCAAAGACAGTGCCAAACTAAAACTCATCCGCAATGAATTTCTCAAATAGCTCATTTCTTGATAGCGCGCAGAAGCAAATTCAACAGAATCAGCCAAATCCTCAATTCTGACAGGCACTGGATATAATGCTTGCAAGTATTCAGACTCTATCGATTTAACAGAAACGATAACTCTAACCATCAGCTCATGCTCATGGACAGGAGCCAACGCCACAAAGAAGCCATTTTGACGCAACTGCAACCAAATATGCTCATCTGGCAAACTTGGCAAAATATCACTGGGATTGATACTACTTGAAGCAATAATTCTGCCTTGTTTAGAAAACAATGTCATTTCTGAGGCACCGGACAACCCCCTCAAATGCTCTATTTCCAAAGTCGCCGCATTTTGCGAAAAACCTTCCAACTTATCAGTTAACTGCTCTGTCTGCCGCAATTGCCAACGCATCCTCTGATCTAAAGATGCTTGACTTAACTCTAACGCATCCTCCATCGCTCTATCTATTTCGACGTTAAACCAACTATCGATACCTTGATGCAAAAACTGCATAGAAAAATAAAACACAATAACTGCTGGAGCCAAAGCCAAGACCACAAACAACGACATCATACGAGCAGTTAACCTTGAACCCGCCTCACGCCTTTTAGTGTGTTGCACTAAGGCATATATATTTGCCCCCACTAATACTAATAATACGACTGAACCTAGGGTGTTAAACAACAACAACCAAGAATACATTGCGCTAAGTTCAGAGGACTCCTGCATAGCAGAGCTCATCAACTGCAAAGATACCAAGATTAAGCCAAATAGGATCAACACCGATAAATTAACGGGAGGCTTTATTTTTTCAGCGGCCATGAAATCCAATCACTCGATAAATACCATTGGGAATCAATATAGGCAAACGGTCGCAATGGCAACGGCAGTTCCTCTCGCTCAAAACTCAATTTGATAAAACAAAAATATTTTTGCTCCGGATCAAGCAATATTTTATTTACTACCGGTAAATCATTTACCACCGACATCAACTCCAAGGCTGACGCCAAAGTAGAGAAATTATGTATATCACCATTATCTTCATTTTTGAGTCGATACATATTCAATAGAGCATGATATTGAAGTTGATAGCGTTTACCGACTTTTAACCAAGATTTATCCCAAAAGAAACTAGGATACTTTTGAACTTTTATTAATAATTGCCAATATAAAGGCACTCCATTTTGTAAAGCAGTCTTGGCCTTTTCACTCAATTGGTAATCAATAGTAGCTGACAATAAATACTCATCACCTCTCTGTACGATGTCAACTTGCTTTATTTGTGACGAAAAGTCCGCACCATTTACCAAAACAGGCATACACACTAAAAGAACTATGAATATAAAATTACAGAAAAAACTACAGCTTCTTAATAAGAGCATAGTAAAAACCGTCCATTTCTGAATCGCCAGTTAAAATTTGCCTTCCTCTTTGCGCCGTCCTTCCCCATACAGCATCGATAGGGATCTCAACGGCATCTATATGCGTAGCCAGAAACCCATCTACTTGTTGCTCATTTTCTTGTTTAAGAATTGAACATGTCGCGTAAAGCAAAAGCCCCCCCGATACCAATAGAGGCCAACTTGCCTCCAAAATGGTCTTTTGCAAAACTTGTAATGCTTTTATATCATCGGGCTTACGCAAAATTTTAATATCAGGATGGCGACGAACAACCCCTAGAGCAGAACAAGGGGCATCAAGTAAAATACGATCAAACGACTCTCCATCCCACCATTCAAATGGCCGAGTTGCATCTCCAACGACTAGCTTTGCAGAAAAACTTAACCGCTGTAGATTTTCTTGTACTCGAGATAAACGCGCACCGTCAATATCAACAGCCACTATTTCTTTTAATAAAGGCTGTTTTTCAATAATATGCAACGTTTTGCCACCCGGAGCAGCACAAATATCCAAAACCCTATGACCTGCCTGCACATCTAATAAATTCGCAGCTAATTGTGCGGCAGTATCTTGCACTGATACATACCCCAGATTAAAACCAGGCAATAACTCAACTGGAACCGGCTTACTTAAAATGAGACTAGAGTCACAAAAACTTACTGCCTTAGCTTCTAAATCTTGATCAGATAATGCTTTTAAATACTGATCTCGACTGTTTAATGATAAATTAACCCTCAGCACCATAGGGGGTTGTCGATTATTTTCTTGAAATATTTGCAAAGATTGCTCGGGCCAATCCTGCTCAACCTGTTTAAGCAACCACTTAGGATGACTCACGCTTGCTGTAACACTACTATCAGCCTTCTGCTCTAATGCTATCTGCTGTCTTAAATAAGCTCTCAACAAGGCGTTAACTAAAGCTTTAGCCCAAGGCTTTTTCTTTGCAGCTAACACAGTTTCGGACACTGCCGCATGTTGCTTTACACGCATGAAATTAAGTTGATAGAGTCCAACTAAAGCTAATGCCTTTATTTCAATATCTTTAATTGGCTTATCTAACAGCTCATTAAGAATAAAATCTAAACGATAAAAATAACGACATACCCCATAGCATAGCGCTTGAATAAAGGCCTTATCTTTTGATGATTCAACAGGTATCAGAGCATTATCTAAAGCGGCCGTTAAAGACTGCCCCTCTTGCAAAACTCGGGCTATCACCCTAGCCGCAATTAATCGAGTATTCAACCTAGTTTTACGCCATGAACTGAGTGGGCGTTAAGAAAATCTTTTATTGTTATGCGTTTTCCTCCGGGCATCTGTACTTCAATTAATCGTAATATGCCATTACCTGTAGCAACATCAATATTTCTATCAACGCAACTAATAGTTCCAGGCTCTAAACCTAAATCACCTTCCAACGCCTCTGCTTGCCAAATACGAAGCACATTACCTTGACAAACTGTTTGAGCAACTGGCCAAGCGTTTAAACCTCGAACTTTAAGAGCCAATTTTTGAGCCGATTGTTGCCAATCCAGTGCTGCTTCAGCCTTAGTAAGTTTTTCTGCGTAAGTGACTAAGTTTTCGTCTTGAGGTTCTGCTGAAATAAATCCCTTCTCTATATCTGTTAATACTTTTATCAAACCTAAGGCACCCAATACAGCCAATTTATCATGTAAAATACTGGCCGTATCAGCCGCGCCTATGACATATTCTTCTTTATGAAGCATATCCCCCGCATCCAATTTACGGACAATTTTCATGATAGTTACACCTGTCTTCTTATCACCCGCCATTAACGAGCGTTGAATTGGGGCAGCCCCCCGCCAACGAGGCAACAAAGAAGCATGAACATTAATACAACCTAATTTTGGTGTATTCAATGCCATATCAGTCAAAATCATGCCGTAAGCGACGACAACCATTAAATCTGCATTAAATGATTGCAATAATGCTAACTCTTCATCGGATTTCAAAGTATGTGGTTGAATTACACGAATGCCATGTTTAAGTGCTAATTCTTTAACAGGACTGAACTGCTCGTGCCTTCCGCGTCCAGCGGGACGATCAGGTTGCGTATAAACAGCACACACTTCGTAATTAGCATCCAACAAAGCTTGTAAACTGGGCACTGCAAAATCAGGCGTACCTGCAAATATAATCTTCATGATTAATTTTTTTCCATCTTATGAATTTTTTCTAATTTCTTTTTGATACGCTGTCTCTTTAAAGGAGAAATATGATCAACAAATAATTTACCATCCAAATGATCCAGTTCATGCTGTACACAAATTGCTAACAATTCAGTAGCTTCAAACTCAAAACTTTGTCCTTCTCTATCAAGAGCTCTCACCCTGATATGTTCTGCACGCGTCACTTTTTCAAAAAAGCCCGGCACCGATAGACAACCTTCCTCAGCTTCTTTAACACCATCTTTCTCAATGATCTCAGGGTTTATTAAAAATAAAGGATCTTCTTTTTCATCACTAACATCAATAACAACGATTCTTTGATGCACGTCAACTTGCGTAGCCGCTAAACCCACTCCGCGCGACTCGTACATAGTTTCTAACATATCGTCTAATAACTTTCTGACCTTATCATCAACCACCTTTACAACAGTCGCTTTTTTACGTAAGCGCTCATCTGGAAACTCCAGAATAGATAAAATTCCCAACACCCACTCCATTAAAAAATAATTCAATACTGGAATTCTATATTATTTCATATACACTTTGAATGCACTAAGACTAATAAAGGCCATTCCGTTATCAATAAACCTTTAAAAATAAATCTGATAACAATGCATGTAATGACATAACCCGAAGCATCTATAAGGCTAGAACACACTGAACACTCAATCAAAATTATCAGTCAATGACCTAAAATATTGGCTTGCTCTCCTACGTATACCGGGTATAGGCTGTAGAACTTTTCTAAAACTCATTGAATTAGCTACACCTGAACAAATATTTTCTGACTCAAATTCAGCACTGGCTACATTAGGATTAAAAAGCGAACATATCAATAATATAAAAAAACCAGATTGGTCGTTAATTGAACAAGACTTGCAATGGGTAGAACAAGAAAACAATTACGCCCTCACTTTTCATGATGCAGGTTATCCATCACAATTAAAAGAAATTGCTGATCCTCCAGCCATTTTATTTGTCCGAGGCAACCCTCTTTTACTAACCAGACCCCAATTAGCTATTGTAGGAAGTCGTAACCCTTCCACTTCAGGAATAGAAACAGCCTTTGAATTTGCCAAGACATTAAGCACTCAAGGTTTTGTTATAACCAGTGGGCTCGCTTTAGGAATTGATGCAGCAAGTCATCGTGGTGCATTAGCTGCCGGTAGTTTTACTATCGCTGTCGCAGGTACTGGCCTAGACCGTGTTTACCCTGCTAGACACAAAGACTTAGCGACTGAAATTGTCAAAACAGGTGCTATTATTTCAGAATTCCCCCCAGGAACCCCAGCTAAAGCCAATCATTTTCCTAGAAGGAATCGTATTATTAGTGGATTATGTCGAGGCTTGCTAGTAGTTGAAGCCGCAAAAGAAAGTGGTTCTTTAATTACAGCAAGAATGGCACTAGAGCAAAACAGAGAAGTATTTGCTATACCTGGCTCCATTCATAATCCATTAGCCAGAGGGTGTAACGCTTTAATTCGCCAAGGAGCCAAACTTGTTGAAACTACCCAAGACATTCTGGAAGAATTAAATCTTAACAATCAAGAAGATGAAACTTATTACACAACTTCAATTGAATCAACACTTGACCTAGAGCAACAAACATTATTGAATCATGTCCAATTTAGCCCAACTTCTATCGATAATTTAGTACAAATAACAGGCAATTCTGCTGAAATTATTTCATCAATGTTGCTAATTCTTGAACTGCAAGGCTATCTGGAAGCGACCGCTGGTGGTTGCTATATGAGAATAAAATAATCATACTCAACACTATGAAAGAAAATATTTTTGATGTCCTAATGTACTTATTTGAGAATTACATAGAGGAAGTAATTGATTTACCTTCGGATAATGACATTATCCGCACCGAATTATTAGAAGCAGGATTTGAGTCTTATCAGGTAAATAAAGCTTTTGATTGGATAGATTCTTTGACTATTGATGCAAATATTAAAAAAACAGCCTTTTCAAGCTTTCGAATTTTTAGCCCAGAAGAAGTACTTAAATTAGATATAGAATGCCGCAATTTTATTATATTTCTCGAACTGCATGGCATTTTAAACGTCAGTAATCGAGAGATCGTTATTGATAGAGTATTGGCATTAGATAAAGAAGATATTTCAATAGAAAAGCTTAAATGGATACTACTAATGGTATTGCTGAGTCAACCTGATGAAGAAATTGCTTTTTCTAAAATGGAAGACTTCGTCTATGACTTACGTCCGCTCTACTTACATTAATATGCTCGGCGATAATCAAATAAACATCCACTAGTTAAAAATTATTTAACTATAAAAAATTAACACTTTATAACTGTGTACATAAATGAGTAAAAACCTTGTCATTGTAGAATCACCCGCAAAAGCAAAGACCATAGAGAAGTATCTAGGAAAAGACTTTCAAGTATTAGCTTCTTATGGACATGTTAGAGATCTTATTCCTAAAGAGGGTGCCGTTGATCCTAACAACGATTTTGCAATGAAATATGAAGTTATTGATCGCAATCAACGCCATGTTCAAGCGATAAGTAAAGCCCTTAAAACGGCAGATACCTTATATTTAGCAACTGACCCAGATAGAGAAGGTGAAGCGATATCTTGGCATCTACTCGAATTACTTAAAGATAAAAAATTAATCAAAAACAAAGCAGTACACAGAGTGGTTTTTCATGAAATCACTAAAAAAGCCGTCACTGAAGCCATTGCTAACCCGGAAGAATTAGCCATTAATTTAATTAATGCCCAACAAGCACGCCGTGCTTTAGATTATCTGGTGGGCTTTAAACTATCTCCTTTACTGTGGAAGAAAATACGCCGAGGCCTATCGGCTGGTCGTGTACAAAGCCCTGCTTTACGAATGATTGTAGAGCGAGAATTAGAAATTGAAGCGTTTCAAAGTCGTGAGTATTGGACTGTGGATGCCGCTTTAACCTCGCATGAACAAAATTTTAAAGCAAAGTTAACCCAATTTAATAATGAAAAAATCAGTCAATTTAGTATAACTGATGCAAAAATAGCAGAAAAAACTAAAAATATATTACTTGATGCTGCAGATGGCCAATTACTAGTTAGTAATCTAGAAAAGAAACAACAAAAGCGCAATCCCGCTCCACCTTTTATTACCTCAACGTTACAACAAGAGGCGGCACGTAAGTTAGGCTTCACCACAAAACGCACTATGATTGTGGCTCAACAATTATACGAAGGCATTGATATTGGTGGTGAAACGCAAGGTTTAATCACCTACATGCGTACCGATTCTGTTAACTTATCAGTTGAAGCTGTTGAAGAAATTCGTCAATTAATTTCAGAAAAATTTGGCTCAGAAAATGTGCCTAAAGAGCCTAGACTCTTTAAGACAAAATCTAAAAATGCTCAAGAAGCGCATGAAGCAATAAGACCCACTTCACCACGCTATTTACCGAGTGAAATTAAAGATTATCTAAGCATTGAGCAATTCAAGTTGTATGATTTAATTTGGAAACGTACCATAGCTTGCCAAATGGTTCATGCCACTCTAAATATGGTCGCGGTTGACTTAAGTTGTGGCAATGGCCAACATATTTTCCGAGCAACGGGCTCTACTATTGCCGCACCTGGATTTATGTCTGTCTATCTAGAAGGTAAAGATGACAGCAAAGAAAGCGATGATAAAGAAAGCTTTTTACCACCTTTAGAAGAAGGTAGACCCATACCTCTTAATGAAATAATTACCGCTCAACATTTTACTGAACCACCACCACGCTATGGTGAAGCCAGCTTAGTAAAATCTTTAGAAGAACATGGCATTGGTAGACCCTCTACTTATGCATCCATTATTTCAACCTTACAAAATCGCGAATATGTCACGTTAGACAATAAACGCTTTCATCCTACCGATGTTGGTCGTATTGTGAATAAGTTTTTAACAGAACATTTCACTAAATACGTCGATTACGATTTTACAGCTAATTTAGAAGATGAGCTTGATGCTGTCTCACGGGGAGAAAAAGATTGGATTCCATTAATGCACGCATTTTGGAAACCTTTTAATGACACGATTCACGATAAAGAAGCCACTGTACAACGTAAAGACGTTACCCAAGAAGCGATAGATGAAAAGTGTCCTGAATGTAGTAGTCCACTGTCTATTCGCTTAGGTAGAAATGGTCGTTTCATTGGTTGCACTAATTACCCCGACTGTTCTTACACAAGAAACCTCAGTGAAGATGGTGCGAGTACTGCGGAACCAGAGGTTTTAGAAGGTCGCTCGTGCCCCTCCTGTGAATCTCCTCTAGTTTTTAAAACTGGACGTTATGGTAAATTTATTGGTTGTAGCGCTTACCCAAAATGTAAACACATCGAGCCTTTAGAAAAACCAATGGACACTGACGTAGAATGTCCTCAATGTAAAAAAGGCACCATTCTCAAACGCAAATCGAGAAATGGCAAGATATTTTATTCATGCTCTGGTTATCCTAAATGTGATTATGCTCTTTGGAATAACCCCATTAAAGAGAGTTGCCCACAATGTGCATGGCCGATTTTAACCGTAAAAGAAACTAAAAGACGTGGCGTAGAAAAAGTCTGCCCGCAAAAGGAATGTAATTACGCAACACCTTATGAAGGTGATCCTGCGGATGTACAGGGACCAATAGAAAAAACCGCTTAATGCCCTCTTATGAGTACTGACTTAACGCCTTTTTCCGAGCTAAGCCCTGAAATTATTTTATCTGCGCTAGACAGTGTTGGTTATGTATGTGATGGACATTTACTGGCGCTTAATAGCTATGAAAATCGGGTTTATCAAATAGGCTTAGAAAATTCTTCACCCATTATTGCTAAATTTTACAGGCCTAATCGATGGAGTAATGCCGCAATTAATGAAGAACATCAGTTTGTTCAAGAATTAGCCGATAACGAAATACCTGTGGTTCCTGCTTTACAATTTGCGAACAATCTAACATTAGTAGAAAGCCATGGCTTCCGATTTTCTGTTTTTCCCAAACAAGGTGGTCGCGTTCCAGAAGTTGATAGTGCAGAAAAATTAGAGTGGATGGGGCGTTTTATTGGTCGTATGCATGCAATAGGCGCGCTAAAGCCATTCAAAAGCCGACCCACTATTGATATTAAGAACTTTGGTCAAGAGCCCAGCCAATACATTTTAAATAGCCACTTTCTTCCAACCGACCTCTTTAACACTTATAGTGGCATTATTGAACATGCACTAAATTGCGTTAAACATTGCTTTGCACGGGCAGGCAATATCAAGCAAATTCGCTTACACGGTGACTGCTATCCCGGTAATATTTTATGGACGGAGGAGGGTCCGCACTTTGTAGACTTTGATGACAGTCGCATGGGGGCCGCCATTCAAGATCTTTGGATGTTATTATCTGGTGATCGAAGTGAAATGTCGCGACAACTAGAACATTTACTTGATGGCTATAAGACCTTTTATGAATTTAATACTCGCGAACTGCATCTAATTGAAGCCTTACGCACCTTACGATTAATTCATTATTCAGCTTGGATCGCTAAACGCTGGGACGACCCAGCCTTTCCTATGGCTTTCCCTTGGTTTAATACGCCTCGCTATTGGCAAGATAGGATTATTGAACTACGTGAACAAATAGCGCTGATGGAAGAAGAGCCGCTAACTATTTTTTAAGACCACTAGCACTTCAGGTTATTTTACTAACAGCGTTCTAATAGGATTAAATGATTTTCTGTGAATTTCTAAAATCCCAAACTCCGCAATCTCATCTAAATGCTGTTGTGTGCCGTAACCCTTATGCTGTTTAAAAGAAAATCTGGGATAGTGCTCAGCAATATCAAACATCATTTTATCACGCGCCACTTTTGCTAATATGGATGCAGCACTGATAGCTTTAATTTTACTGTCACCCTTAATAATTGCTTGAGCGGGCATAGTAAGTTTCGGTAACCGATTACCATCGACCAGAACCATATCTGGTTGGACATTTAAGCCCTCTACTGCACGTTGCATAGCCAACAGAGTAGCTTGCAATATATTGATTTGATCAATCTCTTCAACACTTGCAAGAGCAATCGACCAACTAAGACTATTTTCTTTGATGAGATCAAAAAGAGTATCGCGTTTTCGCTCACTTAGTTTTTTTGAATCGGCCAACCCATCAATCGGCCTATTAGGATCTAAAATAACTGCTGCTGCAACCACAGGCCCAGCCAAAGGACCTCGCCCTGCTTCATCGACACCAGCGACATAATCCCCTGTTAAAATTCCCTCTAAAACTATCTTAAAATTCCTCTACTTACATTACGGAGAAAACTTACCAAATCAGAAACATGCTGGCTTTCACCAGCCATTTCCTCAATTTTCTCTATAGCATCTTCCAAACGCAAATTCATTTTATAAATGATTTTATAAGCATTTCTAATTAATCTAATATCTTCAGAACTAATACCCTTACGCTCCATACCTACCGAGTTAATACCATGAGGTCGCGTAGGCTTACCACCTACCATGACAAACGGCGGTATATCTTGAGTAATAGCACTACCCATAGCAGCAAAACTATATTGGCCCACTTGGGTAAACTGATGCACTAAAGTAAATCCACCCAAAATAGCATGGTTATTAAGATGCACATGTCCCGCTAGAGATGCCCCATTCGCCATAATAACGTTATCACCAATCACACAATCATGAGCGACATGTGTATAGGCCATGAACAAATTATCACAGCCTATTTTAGTTAAACTTTTATCTTGAACCGTACCTCGATGCATTGAAGTAAACTCTCGAATAACGTTTCTATCACCAATCTCGAGACGCGTTACCTCTGCGGCGTACTTCTTATCTTGGGGATCTTCACCAATAGAGCAGAATTGATAGATATGATTATCTTTTCCAATAACAGCCGGACCATTGATAACCACATGAGGCCCAATAATCGTACCTGAACCAATCCTTACATCAGGACCAATAACAGTAAAAGGCCCCACAGATACATCAGTGGCTATCTCAGCTTTTTTATCAATAATAGCTGATGGATGAATTAAACTCAATCGACCACCGCTGCACATCTAATTTCGGCACTGGCTACAAACTCACCATCGACTTCCGCCGTACATTCAAAGGCCCAAATATTTCGTTTACTTTTAACGTATCTTGACTCGAGCATCAATTGATCGCCAGGCACTACTGGTCGCTTAAACTTTGCTTTATCAATACCCACTAAATAATAAATCATCCCTGCTAATTCATCTCCTGCTGTTTCAGAAGCTAACAAGCCCGTAGTCTGAGCTAGCGCTTCTAAAATCAACACGCCTGGCATAATAGGTTTTTGGGGGAAATGACCTTGAAAGAAAGGCTCATTGTAAGTGACGTTTTTGACACCCAACAATCGCTTACCCGGTTCACACTCAATAACCTTATCAACCAATAAAAATGGGTAACGATGAGGTAAAAATGCCTGAATTTGTAATATATCTAATGTGATAGACATGCTTTAAAGTACTTAAATAAGAATCAAATAGTATAGAGAATAATGAATAGGCAATTATTCTGGCATTGTTGCTAATTTAGTTTGTACTTGTGCAGTAATATCAAATTGATCTTTAGCGTAAATAACGCCATCAGTTAATAACAAATCATAACCATCGTCTTTAGCAATGGTTCTTACTGCTTCAACGATACGACGTTGCAATTTACCTAACTCTTCATTACGACTAGCATTAAAGTCTTCACTGAACTCTTGTTGTGATCTTTTAGCATCGCGTTTTTTATTTAAAATATCACGTTCTAAATTAGCCTTTACTGACTCACTCATCGTAGCAGCATCCTTAGTCAACTTTTCTTCCATAGTTTGGATTTCTTTACCTTGAGCCACTAATTGTTTATCTCTAGGAGCAAACTTTTCTTCCAAGCGTTTTTTAGCTTTTTCTGCTTGTGGTGCTTTTTCAAGTACCGCAGGAATATTCACAACACCAATTTTTAAATCAGCGTAACTGATATTAGCAGCAAACAAAAGGCCTAAAAATAAAGCAATTTTCTTTTTCATAGTTAAATATATCTCAAGTTGAAGTGAAGTAAAAAAGTTTAAAAAATTTATATCTAATTATAGTGGATAAGCACTCTAATCAAAAACATCTTATGTTAGAAGTTTTGTCCAAAATTGAATTGGAAGAATTGAGTTTGATCCTTCGAAGTAATAATGTTGTGAGAAGGCTGGTTGTAATAGACTGAATTAGGGTTATATTGATCATAACTGTAAGTTCCCTGATTCAAGGGATAAGCCGCACTCACCGATAAAGCTCCGAAAGGTGACAACCATTCTCCTGACAAACCCGCAGAATATTTCATATTATCAAAGTTTAAACTATCATTTAGTGCCCCAGCGTCTAAAAAGGTACCCAAACGAACAGATTTTGTTTCGGCCATAAAAGGTACGGGGAAAAACAGCTCTGCATTACCAATCAACTTAACAGACCCCCCTATTGGATATCCGTTAGAATCCCTAGGTCCCATGGTATTGTTTTTATAACCTCTGACCGAACCAGACCCCCCCATGAAATAATTTTCAAAGAACGGTAAAGCATGAGTCTTACCATAACCACCCGCATATCCAATTTCGCCATTTAATTTAAAGGTGAAGTCTTTCGCTAAGGGGAAATAACGCTGCTGTCTATATCCAACCTTGTAATATTCCAAATCACTACCCGGAATAGTCCCTAAGGCGGATAAACGTTGCTGAGCCCCACTATTCGGGAACATAGCGCGGTTAAAGGTATCATGCACCCAACTAATACCTTGACTATAGGTTAAATAGGATCCGGGATTTTTTTGAATAAAATCCTCAATTTGATAAGAAGAATAAGCAGTTGTTGATAACGATGTATGTTTTACATCCGTATTAAACCCGACTTGATCAAATTCATTCAACGGGATACCAAAATTAATCCCCGCGTTCGCAATATTGGTATTGTAATTAGCAATATTAATAGCGCCGGCATTTCTTTTCGTATAGCCTAAGTTATAACCTTGACTGACACCATCGGTAGTAAAATAAGGATTAGAAAAGCCAAATTGATAGCTAGTAATATAATTACTGTTATTAAAGCCAACACTCACGCGCTTACCCGATCCAAAAATATTGTCTTGCGCAATATTAGCATTAAGCACAATACCTTGTACCTGAGAGAATCCCACCCCCGCAGATAAGTTACCCGATGACTTTTCTACGACCGTAT
>CAIXDX010000290.1 GCA_903918335.1 uncultured Methylococcaceae bacterium
ATACTAACCAGCATTTTTGTAGCTGATTTTGGCATTCTTCTATTCCACTGACCGCCTTTCTTTTTTTCATTATTAATGCTTGGAGCATTAATGGGTATGTGCATGTATTTTGGTCAAAAACTTGCATTATTTAAACTTTAATTGACCCAGCAAACCCAACAACAAATTAAACCAGGTAGAGACATTTCTGTTTCACCTGGTTTTTTTCGCCGTTTAGCGGCACAATTCTACGATATCGTCCTACTTATTGCTATTTTATTGGTTGCCAATGGAATACTTCTTATCTTTACTGATAGTGACACTCTAAAAACACACGCATACTTACACCGTGGTTATTTAATCAGTGTTTGTTTTTTATTTTACGGTTGGTTCTGGATTCACGGCGGACAGACATTAGGTCTACGCGCATGGAACATCAAATTATTGACACTCGATCAAAAACCGATAAGTTGGTCTCAAGCCTTATTGCGCTTTATAACAGCCATATTATCCTGGACTGTTTTTTTAGGCCTAGGTTTCGTATGGGTAATCTTCAATAAGAAGAGATTAAGTTGGCATGATCAACTATCAAAAACCGCACTCTTTTCAGTACCGCCCAAAGAAAAAAACTAACGATACAAAGCTCATAATGGTCTCATTATAAAAAACTTAAAACTATTCGATCACTCAATTAATAACACCATGACTAATCCACTATTAATAAGATCAGATCTACCCGCGTTTTCTAGCATTAAACCAGAACATATTGAACCAGCGATCAGCCAGTTACTAGATGAAGCACGAAGCGTAGTTAAACAATGTTTAGAAGCCACTACTGACTATACTTGGGAAAACTTAATTGAACCCATCGAAGACATTGAAGATAAACTAAATAAAGCGTGGTCACCAGTAAGCCATCTTAACTCTGTCGCCAATAGCGATGAATTACGCCTAGCCTATAACGCATGTTTACCCAAACTCAGTGAATATGGCACTGAAATGGGCCAAAATGAAGACCTATGCAAGGCATATCATGTTATTGCTAATCGTACTGACTTTGCTAACTTAGATAAAGCACAACAAAAAATTATTCATAATGCCTTAAGAGACTTTAAACTTTCAGGCATTGATTTAGACACTGCAAAAAAACAACGCTATAAAGAAATCAGCCAAGAACTCTCACGCTTAGCAAGTAATTACGAAGAAAACTTATTAGATGCTACCAATGCGTGGAGCAAACATATTACGGATGTCTCTGAGTTAGCAGGCTTACCTGATTCCGCTCTAGCTCAAGCCAAACAAGCCGCCGAACAACAAAATAAAGACGGTTGGCTTATCACTCTGCAGTTCCCATCCTTTCAAGCGGTTATTACCTACGATGATAACCGTGAGTTAAGACGCGAACATTACGAAGCGTATGTCACCCGCGCTTCTGAGCAAGGCCCACAAAATCCTCAATGGGATAATACCCAAAACATGGAAAACATCTTAGCTTTACGACATGAAAAAGCACAGTTATTAGGTTTTAATAATTATGCCGAACTATCTTTAGCTACCAAAATGGCCGAAAAGCCTAGTGATGTAACTAGCTTCCTTGAAGATTTAGCGACAAAATCTCTGCCACAAGCCCAAAAAGACTTAGCGGAATTGCGTGAATTTGCAAAACAAGAACACGGTATTGATGATTTACAATCTTGGGATTTAGGCTACTATTCAGAAAAAATGCGCCAGCATTATTACCAACTTTCACAAGAAGAAGTGAAAGCCTACTTCCCTGCGACAAAAGTATTACCTGGTCTATTTGCAGTAGTTAAAAAACTCTATGGCCTACAAATTACTCAAATTACTGACTTTGATACCTGGCATCCTGATGTGAGCTTTTATCAAATTAACGACGCGGCGGGCAATGTACGCGGTAAATTCTACTTTGATTTATATGCCCGAGCTAAAAAACGCGGTGGCGCTTGGATGGATGACTGTGTGGGTCGTAAAAAATCTGCCCATAGCCTTCAAATTCCAGTCGCCTATTTAACATGCAACTTTACTCCACCCACTAGCACAGAGCCGTCTTTATTAACGCATGATGATGTAACCACTTTATTCCATGAGTTTGGCCATGGCTTACAACACATGATGACTCAAGTTGACCATCTAGGCGTTTCAGGCATTAATGGTGTGGAATGGGATGCTGTTGAGTTACCTAGCCAATTTATGGAAAACTGGTGCTGGGAAAAAGAAGCCTTAGCGCTTATTTCAGGTCA
>CAIXDX010000291.1 GCA_903918335.1 uncultured Methylococcaceae bacterium
ATGATGATTGATGGTATCGCTTTTTTTGCCGATAAACCAGAGCATTGGTTGGGTTTAAGACAAATCAGAGCGGCTTATAAACTGGATATCAACGAGTATAAAGGCAATAGAACTGTCCAGTTCATCGTATATTACTTTGAAAAAATGGCATAAAAAAGGGCGGATTAACCGCCCTTTTATTAAGTAGATAAGCTTATTTTTTAGCAGGTTCTGCTACTTTTTCAACTTCAACTTTTTCAGCAACGGTTTTGCCGTCTTTGTCTTTTACTACTTCATCAACAACGACTTCTTCTGCAACTACTTTACCGTCTTTATCTTTAACTTCACCAACAGCGACTTCTTCAGTGACAGTGTCACCCTTTGCAGCGGGTTCTGGTGCTTTAGCAGGTGCTTCTTTAGGTGCTAAGATTTCGACTTTAGCTGACTTACGTAAACCTTCAATGTAGTCTTGAACTTTTTTACGTTGCAAATAAGGTAGTAATTGTTCTTTAACAGAATCTAATGGAGGTGGTGTTTGTGCACGAGAGTCTTCTCTTAAGATGACGTGCCAGCCGAATTGAGTTTGTACAGGTGTTTTAGTGTATTGACCTTTTTCTAGTTTAACGACAGCTTCAGAGAAGGGAGCCACCATTTGGCTTGCTACAAACCAACCTAAGTCACCACCATTTTGAGTGTCTTTACCGTCTAAAGAAACTTTATTAGCGATTTTTGCAAAATCTCCGCCTTTATCAAGTTCAGCAATGATTTTTTTAGCTTCGTCTTCAGTTTTCACCAAAATGTGACGGGCTTTATATTCAGTACCGTTTTCGCCTGCTACTTTTGCATCATATTCAGCTTTGATTTCTGCATCTGTTACTGGATTTGATTTAATAAAGTTTTGTACATCGGCTGCAGTTAATAAGGTTCTTTTAGCACTTTCTAATTGAGCAAGAACTTCAGCAGTGTTACCTAATTGTTTTTTATTAGCATCTTGAAGTAATAATTCACGTTGAACCAATTCGTCAATTAACTTTTCTTGTGGAAATTTTTGTCCGTGTGAGCGTTCAGCAATTTCTTTTTCTAAGTCTGCTAAGGTCGTTTTAGCAATATAAACACCATTAACTTCAGCGATTGCATCTTCTTTAGCGACGGCAGGAGTAGAGCTTGTGCCTGCTGGTTGATTACATGCGGAAATTAATGCAGTACCAACAACAAGCAATGGAATCATCTTATTTTTCATTTATAAACTTCCTTTAGTTTCTTCAGAGGGTGATAGAGCATTGATGCCTAAGGCATGAATTTCTTGTTTCATAAGATCACTGAGTGCTTTGTAAATCAATTGATGTCTTTGAACTAAAGATTTACCTTCAAACACTTCCGCGATAATTGTAACATGATAATGGCCGCCCCCGCTTCGAGCGCCTGCGTGGCCAGCATGGGCCGCGCTATTATCAAGTATTTCTAATAAATCAGGGTTAAATTCTGCATTTAAAAGTTTTTTAATGTTTTCAGCTGTCATTGTGGAAATACCTTTTTAAATGGTTTGACAGTTACTTTAGCATAAACCCCCTGTTCTATATAGGGGTCAGACTCTGCCCAAGTTTGCGCAGATGCTAAGTTATCAAATTCAGCTACAATTAAACTACCCGTAAATCCTGCTTCTGCAGGGGTGTCACTATCAATTGCGGGGAGTGGACCTGCTAAAACTAAGCGCCCTGCATTTTGCAATACTTCTAAACGGTCAAGGTGAGTGGGCCTTGCCGCTAGTCTTTTGGATAAACTATCCGGGACATCTTCACTTATTATTGCGTATAACACTTATTTATCCTTTTCATCCGGAATGTATTTATACAAAAAGCTCATTTGTACGATTAAAAATAGCACCATTAGAGCAGGTGCTACAAATGTTTTGAACGTGACCCAGTCATCAGTATTAAAGTTAAACATAACGTAAACATTAATAAAACCAACACTGATAAAGAAGCTAGCCCAGCTAAAATTTAAGCGTTTCCAGATAGGCTTGGGTAAAGTCAGGTTGTTGGACATCATTCGTTCTATAAAAGTTCGCTCACCGAAGAAATGACTGCCTAAAAAAACTAAACCAAACAACCATTCAATGATAGAAAACTTCCATTTTAGATATTGTTCATCGTGTAAATAGATAGTGGCGCCTCCAAAAACCACTACTAAACCCAACGTAATTAACTGCATGGTTTCAACTTTACGATGCTTAATCCACGCATAAAGTACCTGCAAAATGGTAGCAACTATAATTACGCCTGTTGCTATATAAATATCGTATGCTTTATAAGCGATAAAGAATAAGATGATCGGGAAAAACTCAAACAGTTGTTTCATGAATGACGAAATGTGAGTGATAAAATAGTCGTTACTATACAAAGGAGTGGCATTGTAATTTTTTTTAGGTCTATTGTACATGGCCATAGACTTGATTCTGCTAAAATATAAATGCTAGATTTAACAAACAGGAGAATAGGGTAATGGTAGAAATTGAAGCTGCGGCTTTTAGACGCTTAGTGAGTCACTTACAAACACATACAGAGGTACAAAATTTAGATCTGATGTTACTTGCTGATTTTTGCAGAAA
The DNA here is from genome assembly GCA_903918335.1 of uncultured Methylococcaceae bacterium. Taxonomy (GTDB): domain Bacteria; phylum Pseudomonadota; class Gammaproteobacteria; order Methylococcales; family Methylomonadaceae; genus Methylobacter_C. The sequence continues at coordinate 2,588 of CAIXDX010000291.1, forward strand.
TTGCCTAGCAAAATGGTATGTGAGTGGTGCAGCAGAGCAGGGCATTGAAATGGATTATGAGCAAGCTAGAGAAATAATTTACGGTATGCCTTATAGCGATTGGAAGGAAAAATATCAATTAGAGGCGACTCCAGAACAAATACTTGCCTTAGAGGCCAAACAAAAAACCAAGGACGGTCACTAAAAGATTATTATAAGCGATTTATTATTAATAAAAAAGCATGTCTTTTATAAATGAAAGCGTGTTGAGTCGAATCTTTCAATATTGGTGTTAATATTACTTTCGGTTGTTTCATCTTTTAAAGCCACACCAGAGAGTTTCAGCTTTTCTGCCTGATTAATTAAGTACAGTAGCTTTTTTAATGCGTGTTCGTAACTTAAACCATTTGCATGAATGTTTGATATGCAGTTGCGATCCGCATCGGTACTGATATTTGCTTTAGCTTGATAAGTAAAATAAATCCCCATGCTATCAGGCGAACTTAAGCCTGGGCGTTCACCAATTAGTGTAATGCATAATGGTGCATTGTAATGTTCTGCTATTGGATCACCAATGGCCACTCTGCCATGTTTTACTAAACTAATAGGCGCTAATTGATAGTTCGCTTTAGTGAGGGATGGTACTAAGTATTGTAAGAAGGTGAGGGCGTGGTTAGCTATGGCTTTGGATGATAAGCCATCGGCAATCACAATAACGATGTCTATTGTTATTTTTTTTTGTTCGGTTAATTTTTGGATTGATGGCTTGCTTAGGCAACGACCGTAATCGGGCCTTTGTAAATATTGGGCTTGGCTTTCTGCTTGGCTTTGCAGTAATTGGCTCATATAGCCGGTGTTATATAAACTTTGTTTTAGGGCATCGAAATCTAACGGTATATGTACCGCATCTCTGGCTAGCGCATGTGCTAACTGAAAATCTAAATTTGCACGAGTGGGTATGCTCGTGCCCGCGCGACCTAACGCAATTCTGGCAGGCGTTAATTGCGTCAGTGGGTGCCATGGATCATAAGCGATGGTTAAGTCTTTACCTTTAGTCATTTGAAGCGCCTGATAGTTTTTGTAGCGAGCCTTTAAAGAGTGCCGGCATTTCTGTTAGGGGCTTGAGTTGGTTATGGGCATTAAAAATATCATGTTCAATCAACCAAGCTTCAAACTCGGGGGCAGGGCGTAACCCTAATGCCTGTCTGATATAAAGTGCATCATGAAAGGAGGTGGACTGATAGTTAAGCATCACATCATCTGCACCGGGGATGCCCATGATAAAGCTACCACCAGCCATAGCAAAGCTGCTGAGTAAGAGGTCCATATCATCTTGATCGGCTTCTGCATGATTGGTGTAACAGATATCACAGCCCATCGGTAATCCAAGTAATTTGCCGCAAAAATGATCTTCTAATCCGGCGCGGATAATTTGTTTACCGTCATATAAGTACTCGGGGCCTATAAATCCTACAACGGTATTGACCAATAAGGGTTTAAATTTACGGGCAACCGCGTAGGCCCTAGCTTCACAAGTTTGTTGATCGAGGCCATGATGCGCATTAGCCGAGAGTGCACTGCCTTGGCCGGTTTCAAAATACATGCAATTATGGCCGACGGTACCGCGTTTTAAGGCAAGGGCCGCTTGATGTGCTTCATTAAGTAGGTTGAGATTAATGCCAAAGCTTTCGTTGGCTTTTTGGGTACCCGCAATCGATTGAAAAACTAAATCGACAGGTACATTTTGTTCAATCGCTTTAATGGTGGTTGTAACATGAGCTAAGATGCAGGCTTGTGTTGGGATGTTATAACGCTCAATGACATCATTGAGTAGATGTAATAAACGGGCCGTGGCTTCTAAATTATCAGACGCAGGATTAATACCAATCACTGCATCACCACAGCCATACAATAAGCCATCTACAATACTGGCGGCGACGCCTGCAGCATTGTCAGTAGGATGATTAGGTTGTAATCGGGTAGATAGACGATTTTCTAGTCCTATCGTGTTTCTAAATTGCGTGATTACTCGGCATTTTTTAGCCACTAAGATTAAATCTTGTAGGCGCATGATCTTAGAAACCGCAGCTACCATTTCGGGAGTTAAACCGGGTGCTAAAGCAGTGAGTTTATCTGTTGTAGCATCTTCTGATAACAACCAATTACGAAAGTCGCCGACTGTGAAGTGGCTAATAAGCGCAAAGGCGTTATTGTCATGTTCATCTATGATGAGTCGTGTGACTTCATCTATTTCGTAGGGAACTAGTGCCTCGGTTAAGAATTGTTTTAAGGGGACATCGGCTAAAGCATATTGGGCAGCGACGCGCTCTAAATGATTGCTGGCAGCGACACCGGCTAAATAATCCCCAGATCTAGCGGGTGTAGCTTTGGCCATCACATTAGCCAGGGTTTTAAAATTGTAACTTAAATGCTGTGCGCTGGTTTTGTACATGAAACGCTTCCTAAGGATTTATAGGATTAAGCATAGCACTGGAATATTACATTTTAGTGATAGGTCTGATCTCTATATTACTACCAACGATTGGGGTTAATCAGTTCTCCAAGGGGAATACCTCCTAGAATAAATTTTAACATCCATGCATCAGAGGCGGCAGTCCAACCGTGACCAATGCCTACATGAAAACGATAATTATCCTTAGATATGTCTGTGACTAAATAAGTAGTGTGATCTTGTTCATGTCCGGGTAAAAAACTTGATGTGGCTACACTTAGCCGGACACATAATTTAAAATAAATGAAAAAATTGTGAGTCCTAATGAGCCGAGAAAAATCTAAAAATTATCCAACTGAGTTCAAGACAGCAGCGGTTAAGTTAGTCAGTGAATC
>CAIXDX010000292.1 GCA_903918335.1 uncultured Methylococcaceae bacterium
GCCAAGTGATTAAACCTTTCTTAGAACAAAAACATTTATTGTCTTATTTAGAAGCCATCTTACGTATTTATAACTTATTTGGTCGTCGTGATAATAAATATAAAGCGCGTATTAAAATTTTGGTTAAAGAAACTGGTTTAGATAAGTTTACTGAGATGGTTGATGCTGAATGGACTCATCTTCGTGATGCCAATGAGTTAAGTGCAGAACGGGTTAACAAAATCAAAGCTCACTTTGTTTCTCCCGCTTATGATGTTAAAGCGGATAGTGATCATACTTTTGCTGAACATAAAGCGAATGACAAAGCCTTTGCCACTTGGCTCGCGCATAATACAGCGGATCATAAAGTACCTGGTTATGCGGCTGTCTTTATTTCCTTAAAAGCTCCTGATATGCCGCCGGGTGATATTACTGATGTGCAGTTAGATGCCGTTGCAGATATAGCAGATGCATATAGTTTTGGTGAAGTGAGGGCGACACACAGACAAAACTTATTGTTAGCAGATGTCAAACAAGCAGATTTATATATTGTTTGGCAAAAATTAGTAGATTTAGGATTAGCAACGCCAAATATTGGCACTGCGACTGATATGATTTGTTGCCCAGGCTTAGATTTTTGTTCTTTAGCCAATGCGGGTTCTATTGGTATTGCAAAAGAAATCAACGAAGCCCTAGATGATTTAGATTACATTCACGATATTGGTGAGTTAAAAATCAATATGTCCGGCTGTATGAATGGCTGTGCACACCAAAGTGTGGGGCATATTGGTATTTTAGGTGTCGATAAAAAAGGGGCTGAATGGTATCAAATTACCTTAGGTGGGTCTTCAGAAAATAATGCGGCTATCGGTGAGCGTTTAGGTCCTGCTGTAGCAAAAGATGAAATTACATCCGCCATTACGACTATTCTAGACGTTTATATTAAAAATCGTTTAGAAGAAGAAACCTTCTTAGAAGCAGTTAATCGTTTAGGTATCACTCCTTTCAAAGAGCAAGTTTATGCAAATAATTAAAGACAAACAACGTGTCGATAACACGTGGCAATTTATTGCAGATGAAGAAAATCTAATCGCAGGTGATATTACTGTTTCTTTGACGCGTTGGTTACAAGATAAAGCGACATTAATTGCTCACAATGGAAATGTAGGGTTACGTTTAAAAGTGGATGATTCGGTAGCTGATTTTGCAGATGATTTAGCGCATATCAAGTTAATTGAATTAAACTTTGCTGATTTTGCTGATGGCCGCTTTTTTTCGCAAGCATGGTTATTACGTGGTCGATATGATTATAAAGGTGAAATTAGAGCCATTGGTCGTTATTTACCTGAGCAAGTATTTTATCTTTCTCGTGTGGGTGTTAACGCTTACGCCAGTGAAAAAACAGCGGATTTAGATTCTGTACTTAATAATTTAAATGACTTTACAGTAAAGTACCAACCGTCAATTATTTAAAATCTCAGCAGTTCAAGTATCCATAACACAGGAGCCGAATGTATTTTCAAGGTGAAAAGAAAGCCATCGTTCGTAGGCCTGTCAAAAATAAACATTCATTACCCAATCAAATACACTCTTTATTAGCAAGAATCTTACTAGCAAGGGGTGTCACTTCTGAAGTTGATCTCGATAGATCCCTCTTAAAACTACCGTCACCATGGCTGTTATCAGGTATGGATGAGATGGTTAATCATTTGGTCATCGCCGTAAAAGAACAGCAACGTATTAGCATTGTGGCTGATTTTGATGCGGATGGTGCCACGAGCTGTGCCTTAGCAATAAAAGGTCTGCAATTACTCGGTGCAGGGTCGGTATCATTTGTAGTGCCCAATCGATTTGAATACGGTTATGGTTTAACACCAGAAATTGTAGAATTAGTTAAACAACAAGATCCGCAGGTTATTTTAACAGTAGATAACGGAATCTCGAGCATTGAAGGGGTCGATACGGCCAATGCCACGGGTATAAAAGTTTTGATCACTGACCACCATTTGCCTGGTGAATATCTGCCTAAAGCGCATGCCATTGTTAATCCAAATCTTGTTGGTGATAAATTTCCGAATAAATCCTTAGCGGGTGTCGGGGTCATGTTCTATGTGTTGATGGCCTTGCGCAGTAAATTAAGAGAACTGAATTGGTTTGATCTAAAGAAAATCCCTGAGCCTAACTTAGCGCAGTTACTCGATTACGTGGCCTTGGGTACTGTAGCTGACGTAGTGTCTTTAGAACAAACGAATCGCGCATTAGTTCATCAAGGGCTGATAAGAATTCGCCAAGGTCAATGTCATGCAGGTATAAAAGCGCTGATAGAAGTAGCGGGAAAAAATCTTCAGAATTTAGTAGCACTGGACTTAGGTTTCTCAATTGGTCCACGTTTAAATGCCGCAGGCCGTATGGATGATATGTCATTAGGCATACAGTGTTTGTTGACAGATGATCCCGTAAAAGCACGAGAAATCGCGTTAAAACTGGATGGGTTTAATAATGATCGCAAAGAAGTAGAAGCGACTATGAAACATGAAGCCATGTTGTTAATTAATGACATGAAAATGTTAGATAAAGCGCATTTACCCGCAGGTGTTTGCATTTATGATGCGTCATGGCATCAAGGTGTGATTGGTATTTTAGCTTCGCGTATTAAAGAACAGGTCCATAGACCTGTTATCGCCTTTGCTCCTGCGGGTGCAGATATTATTAAAGGCTCTGCACGTTCAATAATCGGTGTCCATATTCGTGATGTTCTCAGTGATATTGCAGCGGCTTATCCAAAGTTACTGAGTAAGTTTGGTGGACATGCCATGGCGGCCGGTTTAACTATCAATATGCACGACTATCCAACGTTTGCTTTAGCCTTTGATGAAATGGTTAGTAAGCGGCTGGACGGTGTTGATTTAGAACAAAAGATCTTGAGTGATGGTGAGTTAACTGAGGCTGAAACAACCTTAGACATAGCTGATTTAATTCAAAATGGAGCAACATGGGGGCAGGATTTTCCTGAGCCAGTCTTTGATGGGGTGTTTGATGTGATTCAGGTACGGATCGTTGGGCAACGCCACCTTAAGTTTGTATTACGAAGGCCAGGTGAACAGATGATGATTGATGGTATCGCTTTTTTTGCCGA
>CAIXDX010000293.1 GCA_903918335.1 uncultured Methylococcaceae bacterium
GCGCTAATGCTTTATTAGCAGTGTCTATGGCGGCGGCTCATGCTTCTGCTAAAGAAGCGGGTCAGCCTTTGTATCGTCATTTAAATAAATCAGGTGAATTTATTTTACCTGTACCAATGATGAACATTATCAACGGTGGATCACACGCTGATAACAGTGTTGATTTACAAGAGTTCATGATTTTACCAGTTGGCGCGCCTACTTTTCGTGAAGCGATCCGTTACGGTGCAGAAGTTTTTCATAATTTAAGCAAAGTTTTAAAATCAAAAGGTTTGGCAACGACTGTTGGTGATGAAGGTGGATTTGCACCTAACTTATCTTCAAATGAAGAAGCAATCAGCGTTATTTTACAAGCGATTGAACAAGCGGGCTTCAAACCAGGAGTTGATATTTTCTTAGGTTTAGATGCTGCTGCTTCTGAATATTACTCAGATGGTATTTATGACTTAGCATCAGAAAGCAAAACTTACAGGTCAGCTCAAATGGCTGATTTCTTTGTGGATTGGGTAGATCGTTATCCAATTATCAGCATCGAAGATGGTTTTGACGAAAATGATTGGGATGGTTGGAAATTAATCACTGAAAAATTGGGTAACCGTATTCAATTGGTCGGTGACGATTTATTTGTAACAAATCCAAAAATCTTACAAAAAGGTATTGAAAGAGACATCGCTAATTCAATTTTAATTAAAGTTAACCAAATCGGTACTTTAACTGAAACATTTGCAGCGATTGATATGGCCCATAAAGCGTCTTACACTGCAGTTATGTCACATCGTTCAGGTGAAACTGAAGATGTAACTATTGCTGATTTAGCAGTGGCAACTGGCACTGGTCAAATTAAAACAGGTTCTTTGAGCCGTTCTGACCGTGTTGCTAAATACAACCGTTTAATGAAAATTGAAGAAGAATTAGGTAGCTTGGCTAGATACGCTGGTCATAGCGCATTTAGAAAGCTGTAAGCTCCTTAATTTATAAGTGTTCAGTGCCTGAGGTTAATAAATTACTTCATCCTGCACTTAAATTTGTTACAACATTATGAAAGTTATTTTGGCAGTTGTTGTTTTGTTGATTGGTCTTTTGCAATACCGACTTTGGTATGGTGATGGTGGTATTGAAGAGATTAAGGCAAGTCAACAAAAACTTAATGACTTAAAAAGAGATGTTGAAGATAAAAAATTTCGCAATAGAGCACTTTATGCAGAAGTTGAAGATTTAAGAAAAGGCAAGGAAGCTATCGAAGAGAGAGCCAGAAATGAATTAGGCATGATCAGAGAAGGCGAAACATTTTTTCAGGTGCTTGAATGATGTTATAAGCTGAACAGAAAAGGCGGCAATCTAAAAGTGTTTAGTACTCTTAGATTGCCGCCTTTTCTGTTTGTGCGTTGCTGACTTTGAAATATCTATAGAATTATCCATTTAAAGTTAATCATTATGAATATATTAGAAACTATTAAAGATGCATTAATGTTGTTAAAAACAGTGTTTAGTGGGTTGAGTAATAAACAAAACTTATTTAATTTATTAATATTGGCCTTTGCCGTATCAGTAGGTGCAGGTTTTTTATTGTATCTTTTAGATGCAAATATCCATTCTTTGTTAGATGGCGTTTGGTCTGCATGGGTTACGATGACGCATGTAGGTTTTGGTGATGTGGTGCCGACTACTTTCTTTGGGCGGATTTTATCGGCCATTTTAATTTTGTTTGGATTGGTACTGTTCTCCTTATTTACTGCGTTATTGTCAGCTAATTTAATCAGTAAAAATATTGATGTTTTGGGGCATGATGTGACTTATATCGAGGGAGAAGAAAGTAAAATTCTTAAAGAGCTTGCTAGATTGAATGTCCGTTTAAATGCTTTGGAAAAGCAAAATAAATGACAATGGCTATGAGATTTTGGGCAGTTGTTCCCGCTGCAGGTGTTGGTAAGCGTATGAACGCAGATAGACCTAAACAATATTTGGAACTCGCTGGTAAGACAGTCATTGAACATACCTTATTGCGCTTATTAAGTGCTAATATATTTACAGCAGTTGCGGTGGCTATTTCAAAAGAAGATCCTTATTGGCCAGAATTAGATGTTTCTGTGCATGAGCAAGTGATTACTGCCGATGGTGGCAAAGAGCGGGCGGATTCGGTTTTGTCCGCATTAAAATCAATTAGAGACTTGGCATCTGATGAAGATTGGGTTTTAGTTCACGATGCTGCTAGGCCTTGTATTACAGCCACAGACATAAATTTGTTAATTGATACCTTGCGTACGGATGATGTGGGTGGAATTTTAGCTTTATCCTCTCATGACACTCTAAAAGATGTAGAGGGTAAAAATATTGTGGGTACTTTAGATAGAAGTCATATTTGGCGAGCATTAACACCACAGATGTTTAAGTACGGTAGTTTAAAAAATGCTTTAGAGATTGCAGAAGGTAACCCCGCTATTACTGATGAAGCAAGTGCTTTAGAGTTACAAGGCTTACAACCTAAGATTGTAGAAGGTCGCCCTGATAATATAAAAATAACTCGACCAGAAGATTTAGCCTTAGCGCAGTTTTATATGGAGTATCAAAATGATTAGAGTAGGTATGGGCTATGATGTGCATCGTTTTAAAGACGATGGTGATGTTATTTTAGGCGGCGTTAAAATTCCTTATGAGCAAGGTTTAGACGCACATTCTGATGGCGATGTGGTATTACATGCTTTATGTGATGCATTATTAGGTGCTGCGGCTTTAGGTGATATAGGAAAACATTTTCCGGACACAGATCCTGAGTTTAAAGGTGCTGATAGTCGTGTTTTGTTACGCCATGTATATAACATTGTGCAAGAAAAAGGTTATTTATTAGTGAATGCGGATATTACTATCATCGCGCAAGCACCTAAAATGGCTCCGCATATTGTGGATATGTGCACTAATATTGCCGATGATTTAAAAGTAGAAGTGGATCGTATCAATGTTAAAGCCACTACGACTGAAAAACTTGGTTTTGAGGGTCGTAAAGAAGGTATTGCAGTTCAAGCTGTGGTTTTGATTGAAAAATAATATGTTATTACTACTAACTAAGAGTCGTTCTGTTTTCTGGCATGTATGTAAATGTATATAAATTGCTATGGAAGATAACTCCCGAGTAATTGATCTACCTGAATGGCCTTATGTATACGGTGGCCCTTCTGGCTCAGGGAAGATTAGAGTTACATCAGAAGATTTTATAGTAACAGAGCATTTGTCCTTTGAGCCTTCTGGAGCAGGTGAGCATGTTTTTTTACAGATAGAAAAAACTGATGAAAATACAGAGTTTGTCGCAAGACAATTAGCGCGTTTTGCCAGTGTAAGACAGCGTGATGTCAGTTTTGCTGGATTAAAAGATCGACACGCCGTTACTACGCAATGGTTTAGTGTTTGGTTGCCTGGTAAAGTTGATCCTGATTGGACTTTATTTGATACAGACAATATAAAGGTACTTGATGTTATTCGGCATGCCAGAAAATTAAAGCGTGGAGTATTGTCTGGTAACAGTTTTAAGTTGCGTATTAAAGATTGGCAAGGTGATCAAAAAAAAACGGTTCAACAATTAGAGCGTATTAAAGTTGAAGGCATGGCTAATTATTTTGGTGTGCAACGATTTGGTCATAAAGGTTTAAATGTCCAGAAAGCCCTAGCGATGTTTCAAGGTGCCAAGGTGGGCAGAGAGCAGCGTAGTTTGTACTTGTCAGCAGTTCGGTCATATTTTTTTAATTATATTTTAGGTTACCGAGTAGCAAATCAAACTTGGAACCAAGCTTTGCTTGGTGATACTTATGTGTTTGATGGCTCGCACAGTAGTTTTAAATCAGACCATCCTGATGCTGAAATTATTAGGCGTCTGCAAGTGCAGGAAATACATGTCTCCGGTGCTTTATATGGTAAAGGGGATGTAAGCGTATCTGCATTGGCTTTAGAGCTTGAAAGTTCAATTGTGAATAGTTATCCAGACTTGGCTCAAGGTTTAATTGCTGCTGGAGTAGAGAGCGATAGACGAGCTTTGCGCGTTAAAGTAAACGACTTAAATTGGCAGTTTATAGAAGAAGATATATTAGAGCTCGGTTTTACTTTGCCTGCGGGTAGTTATGCAACTTCCGTTTTACGCGAGATTATTAACCTTTAATAAAACAAATAAGGCGCCTGTGCCGCCAGCGCTTTGTGGTGCAGAGCAAAAAGCTTGGACATTTTTATGTTGTCTCAGCCATAAATTTAGGTCATTTTTTAAAACTGGCTGACTATCTGCCGATCGATATCCTTTGCCATGCACAATATGCACGCAACGGTAGTTTGAAGTAATACAGTTATTTAAAAAACCAAGTAGCTGATTTTTAGCGGCAATGCTGGTTAAACCATGTAAGTCTATATCGGCATCAATACCAAAGTGACCTTTGCGTAGTTTCTTTAATACATTGTTTTGTATGCCAGGTGCTGTATAGCTCAAGTTATCTTCAAGACCTACTTTTTCTAAATCAGTGTTTGGGTCATTAAAAAACGAGTCGTCTAGATCAGTCTTTGTAGGTTTAGGGAAAGGTTTAGGCTTGTCTTTTTGATTTAATAATATTTTATTAGAATTAAGTGCTTTTACTTGGCCAATACTTTGACGAAATAAATTTTTATCTTCTTGTGTTAGGTTTTTTTTTACCACGAAAGCTGATTTTATTGGTTATTGTTGCTAATATGTTTGATTTTATAGTTTCTTGCGCTGAATGGCGAATTGATAATGCATATTTTATTGAGTAATGATGATGGCTATTTAGCTGAGGGATTAGTAGCACTAGCCAATGCATTAAAGAAACATGCTGAAATAACAGTCGTTGCGCCCGATAGAAATCGCAGTGCGGCAAGCAATTCATTAACCTTAGAAATCCCCTTGCGCGCGCATTCAACCGATAATGGCTTTATTAAAGTCGATGGTACGCCTACAGACTGTGTACATTTAGCTATTACTGGTTTACTAGATAAAGAACCTGATATGGTATTTGCGGGCATTAATCATGGCTCTAATTTGGGTGATGACGTTTTGTATTCAGGTACAGTTGCCGCGGCAACAGAAGGACGTTTTTTAGGTTTGCCAGCGATTGCTATTTCATTAGTAGGAAGTAATCCTATCTATTTCGAAACAGCTGCAGAAGTGGCGGCAACCTTATTAAAACATATTATTGCCCATCCCTTGCCTAAAGATATCATTCTAAATGTGAATGTTCCCGATGTACCCATCGCAGATTTAAAAGGTTATCAAGCTACGCGCTTAGGCCAGCGTCATAAGTCTGAAGCTGTAATTAAAAGTACAGATCCGCGTGGTCGTGTTATTTATTGGGTAGGACCTCCAGGCATGGAGCAAGATGCAGGGGAGGGTACTGATTTTTATGCGGTGAGTGCGGGTTATGTATCTGTTACGCCACTCCAAATTGATTTAACGGATTATAAAAGTATTAATGCATTGAGTTTATGGTTGCCTTCGGTAGATAGTTTATGAATATGAGTATACAAGGAGTGGGGATGACTTCGCAGCGTACCCGAGGTCGAATGATTAAGCGCTTGTCTGATCAAGGCATAAAAAATCAAAAAGTGCTAGAGGTTATGAATGACACGCCACGCCATATTTTTATGGATGAAGCTCTATCTAGTCGAGCTTATGAGGATACTGCGTTACCTATTGGTTATAATCAAACTATTTCTCAACCATATATCGTCGCCAGAATGACGGAATTGCTTTTGGAATCTAACGCACATCTAGAAAAAGTGCTTGAGATAGGTACGGGCTGTGGGTATCAAACAGCTATCTTGTCGCCCTTTGCAGATCGTGTTTATTCCGTTGAACGAATTTTGCCATTACAGCGAAAGGCTAGAAGTCATCTTGTTGAATTAAAAATTAAAAATATTAGCTATCTTTATAATGATGGTAACGAGGGTTGGCCAGAGTATGCGCCTTATAATGGTATTATTGCTTCTGCGGCTCCAACAGAAATTCCTTTTCAATTAATTCAACAGTTGGCCCTAGGGGGGGTTATGGTGATTCCTGTGGGTCATAATGGACAGCAAGTATTACAGCGAGTAACGCGGAAAACAAGTGGTTATGAAGTTGAGGAGATTGAGCCTGTTACATTTGTACCTTTTTTAGCAGGTAAAGAATAACGTTTGTACTATAAATACTCCCCGCGTAAAATTAACCAAGATTTGGGATTTTATTGAACCACGAAAAGTTGATGCTTTTAGGATCAATGATTAGCCCATTCGTAGTGATGGCACATAATATGATTGAGTTATGATGATACCCAATAAAGAATCTCACCGCCTTTCTACGAAAGAACCTCCAAAAATGCTGGGTGCATTACCTCTCTTTGGGCACATGCTCAAGTTCGGCAAAAATCCTTTTTTATATATGATGAATCTTAGAAACAGCCTAGGTGAAATAGGTGAGTTTCGTATGTTTCATCAAAAAATGGTTTTGATGACCGGACCAGAAGCTAATGAGGCTTTTTTTCGTGCGCC
>CAIXDX010000294.1 GCA_903918335.1 uncultured Methylococcaceae bacterium
TTATCAATGGCTAATGGCCCGGCCATTAACTATTAGAAATGGATGAAGCAATATTAGATCTTGGTTGGCCTAGCTATCAAGAATTCACTGTTGATCGCTGGAAAAGTGATCAACACATAAGTGAACTGGATTCTATTGCGGAAGAAGTCCCCATCTCTTTAATATACAACGGCATGCCACATGTTGTCATGTTGGCAACGCCGACTAATCTTGAAGAGTTCGCATTAGGTTTTAGTATTACTGAAGGCATTATTAAAAGCCCTCAAGAATTATTATCCGCTCGTGTCTATAACCGCTCCAACGGTATTGAAGTGCAGATAAAGATTCCTGAAGAACGTTTTCAATGTATGTCCGATAAAGGTCGAAACTTAACCGGCCGAACAGGCTGTGGTTTATGCGGCGCGAGCACCTTAAAACAAGCTATTCGCAAGCCTAGTGAAGTCGTCGGCGATTTGCGTGTCTCAGCTATCGATTTAAGCAACGCACTTACAGAACTGGTTTCGTTTCAGAAACTTAACAAAATGACCGGCGCCGTACATGCGGCGGCATGGGTGATACCGGGTAAGGGTATCATTGATATAAGAGAAGATGTTGGCAGACACAATGCCCTTGATAAACTGATTGGTTTTTTATTACGCACCGAAAAAGAGTTATCCAGCGGGTTTGTACTAGTTACTAGTCGAGCCAGTTTTGAAATGGTACAAAAAACAGCATGGGTAGGCATCAATATGCTTGTAGCCATATCAGCACCTACCGGTTTAGCTATTCGCTTAGCCAACGAAACAAATTTAACCTTAATTGGTTTTGCAAGGGGTGATCAGCATGTGGTCTACACACACCCTCATCGCTTAACCCACAATAGCAATGTATTATGAGCAATAAAATTGATATCTTAATTAGAATGGCCAATGATATTGGTAATTTTTTTAATGCCGAAAGTGACAAAGAACTAGCTGCCAATGGCATAAAAAATCATATTGCAAGATCTTGGGATCCAAGAATGCGTCAAGCCATCATCAGTTACAATAAAGAAGATGGCTCACAATTAAGTGACTTAGCAAGAAAAGCTATCGCAAAACTCGATTAATAAACTCAAAAATGTCACACCCTGCAAAAACTAACCAGAGTTTATCTTGGACCTTATTATTTGCAGGGACATTATTTGTCAGTGCATCACTCATGTTTGTACTGCAACCCCTGTTCGGAAAAATCCTTTTACCCTTGCTAGGAGGATCACCCGCCGTTTGGAACACCTGCATGGTGTTTTATCAAACTATATTATTTTTAGGGTATCTATACGCACACACGATTGCCTCACGCTTTAAACCCGTCCGACAAATCCAATTACACACCCTCGTTATACTGCTGAGCTTTTTAGCTTTACCACTAGCCTTACCTGAAAATACTGCGCCACCAACAGAAAGCGATCCTACACTTTGGATAGTATGGACATTACTAATTGCAATTGGACTACCGTTATTCGTGGTCTCAACTACCTCACCATTAATCCAAAAATGGTTTGCTAGCATCGATCATAAAAATAGCGATGATCCTTACTTTCTTTACGCCGCAAGTAATGCCGGAAGTCTTATTGCACTCATCAGTTATCCGTTTTTAATTGAACCGCACATTAATTTAAGCGCACAAAAAATGGACTGGAGCCTAGGTTATATCTTGCTATGCCTTTTAATATCGGCTTGTGCTGCCTTGCTATACAAAAGCAAACAACACTACCCCATTACACAAGAAAGCACGGAGCCAGAAGAACTAAAACTGGGTTGGGGAAGAAGATTATATTGGCTAGCTTTAGCGTTTGTACCATCTAGTTTGCTACTCGGCTTAACCAATTTTATAAGTACCGATATTGCCTCGGTACCTTTGTTATGGATTATTCCATTAACCGTCTATTTATTAACTTTTATTATTGTATTCTCTCACTGGAATGATGCTATTCATCCCGTTATAGTCAGATTACAACCTTATATCTTAATTCCCTTCATTACCTACGCATTTATTAACCCAGCAGACTTACCTTACTGGACTTATTTAATATTACACGTCATTGCCTTTTTCTTTGCCGTCATGGTTTGCCATGGTGAACTATCAAAAAACAGGCCTGCTACCCAACACTTAACCACCTTCTATTTAATCATGTCCTTTGGTGGCATGTTGGGTGGCATGTTTAACACCTTTGTGGCGCCTTTTATCTTTAATGGTATCTACGAGTATCCGTTAATGATTATTGCCGCGCTACTATTACGTCCATGGTCAAAATCAATCACGGCCAAAAGCGCGCTACTCCAAGTAATATGGCCCACCGCATTAGTTATTACAGGTCTTACTCTTTATGCAAGTATCAAAGATTTACTGCAATACTTTGATATTATCGTCATCAGCCTCATTTTTATTACGCTGATTACCTTTTTATTAAGATCAAAGCCTATTGCTTTTGCTTTTAGCACCGGGGCTATTATTTTCTTATCGTTAGGTTTACACGGCCTATCATCACACACGATCTACCAAGAACGCACTTTCTTTGGTGTCTTAGCTGTCCGTGAAAGCGTATTGACTGACGAGAGAAATCAAGATGAAACCTATCATGAACTTTTCCACGGTACTACTAAACACGGGGCACAACGCCTACCCGAAAACTTACAAAGAACGCCGTTAACTTATTACAGCCGCCCAGGCCCAATGGGACAACTCTTTAAAGAGTTTGATGCCAAAAATCAAAACTGGAATATTGGCGTAGTGGGTTTAGGTGCCGGTGCCTTAACGTGCTATACGAAAGAGTCTCAACATTGGACCTTATATGAAATTGATCCTTTAGTCGTAGACATAGCCAGTAATCCAAAATACTTCACTTACATGAAGCTTTGTGCGAATCAACCCACTATTCGCATAGGTGATGCACGTTTATCGCTAGATAAAGAATCTGACGGCCAATTTGATTTATTAATCATGGATGCCTTTAGCTCAGATTCCGTACCCACGCACTTAATCACTCAAGAAGCCTTAGACATCTATTTTAAAAAGTTAAAACCGAACGGCCTATTGGCCTTTCATATTACCAATAGGCATTTAGCGCTTAAAAAAGTGCTCTCTATCCATGCTGAACACATGAATCTAGCAGCCCTTATTCAAGAATATAAACCCCAAAATCCACCTCCTCTCGTGGTTGCAACAGATTGGGTGGTCATGTCTAAAAATGCAGACACCTTAGCCCCCCTTAGCCTAAGCCAATTAGGCAACTGGGAAAAAATGCCGTTATATTTTGATATGAAACCATGGACAGACGACTTCACTAATATTGTCACTATTTGGAAATAGATGGCTATGCAAGTGATATGCCACTATAATGGTGCCTGTTAGTCGATAGTATTGCCACAAATGCAAACTTGTCTAATAAGTTTTGCATGTTAATCAGCACTTCTCAGAAATTCCATTCGTTATTTTCCTATTTGTGCCCGGTCTGATTTGCAATAAA
>CAIXDX010000295.1 GCA_903918335.1 uncultured Methylococcaceae bacterium
GTTAAATTTGTAGTCGCTGAACGTTTACTCAAGAAAAATGCCGAACAACAAGTAAAAATTCGCGCTTATTTAATGCCTTTTGCCAAATATTATGGCAATTTAAATGAACGGATGGACGAGTTTGTTAATCTCTTCCCCGTTCATCCTGATTACATTGATACCTTTGAGCGAGTCACGGTAGTAGAAAAACGTGAAATCTTAAAAACTCTGTCCAGGGCCATGAAGGACTTACTTGAAAAAGAAGTCCCTACAGAAGAACCTGGCTTGATTGCCTTTGATAGTTACTGGACTACCCTTAAGCAAAATGCTTCTTTTCGGGCGATACCAGAAATTCGTGATGTCATTGAATGTAGTCAAGTCTTAGAAGCTCGTATCGAAAACGCAATTACTCGCAAACAGTACAAAGCTATGGCCTTGCGCCTGATCTACGCACTCTCGGTACATCGTTTAACCACGGGCGATATTTATGCGCCTTTGGGCGCTACGGCTGAAGAACTAAGAGATAGACTTTGCTTGTTCGATCCTTTAATTGCAGAACTGGGTAGTGACGAACCTGATAAAGACTTACAAACGCACGTTGAAACCGTTTTGCGAGAAATTCACAAAACCGTGAATGGCCAATTTATTTCTTCAAACCCAAACAATCGTCAATTCTATTTAGATTTAAAAAAGACTGATGACTTTGATGCCTTAATTGAAAAGCGGGCCGATAGCTTAGGAACCGTCCAACTTGATCGCTTTTACTACGAAGCATTAAAGCGGGTAATGGAATGCCAAGACAGTACGTATGTAACAGGCTATAAAATCTGGCAGCACGAATTAACTTGGCAAGAACACAAAGCCGCACGTACCGGTTACTTATTTTTTGGTGCACCTAACGAGCGCTCAACTGCTGTACCGCAACGAGATTTTTACCTGTATTTTCTTCAGCCTAACGATCCACCACGTTTCAAAGATGATAAACAAGGTGATGAAGTCTTCTTTAAACTTAAAGAGCCTGATGAGATTTTTCAAACAGCTCTCAAAAACTATGCGGCCTCCTTAGATCTTGCCGCAACTTCCTCGGGACATGCTAAAGCGACCTATGAAGCTAAAGCTAATAACTTTCTTAAAAACCTAGTGCAATGGCTACAAAAAAATATTCATGATTGCTTTGAAGTAACCTATCAAGGACGTTCCAAAAACTTCTCTAATTGGGCCAAAGAAGCCGGAAAAACTTTGCGTGATTTGTCTGGCGTAGCGCCTAACGAAGTGATCAATTTCCGTGATTTAGTCAACTCCATTGCTGGGACTTGTCTAACACCAAACTTTACAGAGCAAGCACCCGCTTATCCCTATTTTTCGATTCTAATTACCGGCAGCAACAGAAACCAAGCAGCACAAGACGCCTTGCGCGCACTTGCAGGTCAAAATAGGACTAAACAAGCGACAGCTGTCTTAGATGCACTTGATTTATTGGAAGGTGAAAAGCTTGAGCCTAATAAATCAAAATACGCAAAACTGATGCTGGCGACACTACAGGCTAAAGGCCACGGTCAAGTGGTTAATAGGAATGAACTTATCCAAGATGATCATGGCCTCGAATATTTTAATCCAGGCTCTTCTCGTCTGGAAGTCGAATGGGCCGTGGTTATTCTGGCCAGTTTGGTTTACTCAGGTGACCTTATCCTTGCTATCCCGGGTAAAAAATTTGATGCCACGGCTTTGCCGCAACTTGCTGCCACAAATTTAGAAGAACTTATTCGCTTTAAGCACATAGAGCAACCTAAAGAATGGAATTTGCCTGCGCTTAAAGCCTTATTCGAATTATTAGGCATGACGCCTGGTTTGGCGCAACTCGTCACACAAGGAAACGAAGAGCCTGTACAGAACTTGCAACAAGAACTGAGTAAACTGGTTAAACGCTTGGTGTTGACTCAGCAGACACTGAGAGAGGGCGTTTCTTTCTGGGGCCTGGATTTACTCACCGGCACAGAATTATCTAGCCAAACCGAGGGCTTACTTGAGGCTAAGAATTTTTTTGAAGGCTTACAAGCCTACACAAGTCCGGGGAAATTAAAGAATCTACGTTATAGCGTACTTGAAGTAACAGCACATGAAAAAGCAGTAAATGCGCTTGCTACAGTGGATACCTTACGAGACTTTGTCCTAAACCACAGTCCAACGGTCTCTTGGCTAACTACAGCTGAAGCAGTATTGCCGGCTGAACATGAGTGGGTAGACCGCTTGAAAACCACGCGCCTGGACCTTCTGGAAGCGTTAAAACAAACTGATCTCTCTAAACTCTCCTCGCAATCACAAGCTATTGGCGCCCAGCTCTTAGCACTTAAAAAAGATTTTCGCTTAGCGTATATAACCCTACATACCAAAGCACGTTTAGGTGTTAATGACGACAAACGAAAAGCGAGCTTACTAAACGATGCGCGTTTACAAACCTTGACTAGATTGGGCGGGATAGACTTAATGCCAAGACAACAACTTACCGAGTTTCAAAATCGCTTGGTAGGTTTAAAAAGTTGCTTTGCCCTAACCGAGCAACAGTTAGATACGTCACCTGTTTGTCCTCATTGTGCTTTTAGACCCTCAGTTGAAGGTGTTTTTTCCGGTGCAACACACTTACTTGACCAACTCGATAGTCAACTTGATAGCCTATTGACCGGTTGGACAAATACCTTACTGGGTAACCTGGAAGATCCCATGACCCAAGCCAACCTGGAACTGCTTAAAGCAGAAGAACGCAAACCACTTGAAGACTTTATCAAAACGCGAGAACTACCGGTGCCTTTAGACAATAACTTTGTCTACGCAATAAAAGAAGTCTTGTCGGGTTTGATTAAAATCACCGTTAAAGTCCAAAGCTTACAAGAAGCCTTACAAATCACCGATGGCCCTGCCACACCTGCAGAATTAAAAAAACGCTTCGACAGTTATATTGATCAACTCACGCGAGGTAAAGATCCAGCCAAAGTACGCCTAGTCTTGGAATAGAAATGAACCAAGACGAGCTTATTGCACTGTTAAGTGCGCATGAATGGTCAGATATTGAGTTTAAAGAAGCTCAACAAGCCGTTCCCAAAAATGCTTATGAAACAGTAGCCGCCTTTGCCAATACAGCCGGTGGCCATTTAGTTTTTGGTATTAAAAAAGAAGGTCCTGCTTTTGAAGTAGTCGGCGTGCTTGACGTCGATAAAGTGCAAAATGAATTTATTTCTGCTTTAAGGCAACGGGATAAAATCAGTCAAATCCTTGACGTCAAAGAACAGCTCTATTCCCTTAAGGGTAAAGACCTGCTTATTTTTTACATCCCTGAAGCCACAAGAACAGAAAAGCCTGTTTATCTTAATGGTGACCTTCGAAGAGCCTTTATTCGCAAAGGCGGAGCTGATGTTAAATGTAGCGATGGGGAATTGAGGCGCTTACTGCGCGATGCCGACCAAGAACGCTACGATAATGCACCTTTGCCTGAATTTAAAGTAGAAACAGTGTTTGATGAAGAAACCGTTTCCTGGTATCGCCAACAATTTGAACGTCGCAACCCAGAACATCAAAAATCAGACTCTAATTTAGATTTTTTGTATACCTGGAATTTCTTGCTCGAAGCCGCTGAACGTTTGGTTCCAACCAGAGCAGCCGTCTTACTGTTTGGCACAGAGCGTTGTGTACGCCAGATTCTGCCACGCCCTGTACTTGATTATCAACGTATCGACACCCCGTTTGCTCAGTGGTCTCCCGAGGAACGCTGGCATGACCGCATGATCTTCGAAGAAAACATCTTCAAGACCTGGCGAGGTTTGGTGGGTAAATACATGCGTATTGCCGAACACCCGTTCTCGCTAGATCCCACTACCTTACGTCGAAATGATGATCCACCCGACTATGTGTCTTTTCGGGAAGCCGCAATTAATTTGTTAATTCATCAAGATTATGGCGACCACACGCGTAAACCGGTAATTAAATTCTTTACCGATCAGACTGTTTTCTGGAATCCCGGTGACGCTTTCAACACCGCAGAAGAATTGCTCGACCCGACCGAAAAAGAAGTGCGTAATCCGGCAATCGTCAAAGCCTTTCGCCGCATTGGCATGAGCGACCAA
>CAIXDX010000296.1 GCA_903918335.1 uncultured Methylococcaceae bacterium
ATAGACAGGTATTCTATAGTAAGTACTTGGAAAAATTAAATACAGTCCTTATAGTAGTCATTATTTTTAGTTTTTGGAGTGGTAAATGCCAATTTACGAATATCAATGTCAATCTTGTGGGCATGAACATGAGGCCTTACAAAAAGTGGGCGCTGAGCCTATCGTTATCTGTCCTGCTTGCACTAAGCCGGAATTAATTAAAAAAATATCAGCCGCCGGTTTTAGATTAAAAGGCAATGGCTGGTACGAAACAGATTTTAAAAGTGGTACCAAGAAGAATGTGGCGGGTGATTCGGCTGCATCGCCTTCTAAAGCACATAGCTGTCCATCATCAGGTGGATGTAAAAGTCACTAAGCTAAGCGCAATGTGCTTCAATTAAACAAATAAATTTTAAATAAATAGGGAATATCTATGCGTACTCACAAGTGCGGAGAATTAAATACACAACAGTTAGGCGAAACAGTATCAATTTGCGGATGGGTTCATAGACGTCGTGATCATGGTGGCGTTATTTTTATTGATCTAAGAGACCGTGCAGGTTTGGTTCAAGTGGTTGTTGATCCAGATGTTGAAGATACGTTTGCTACTGCTGAACATGTCCGCAGTGAGTATGTGTTAAGAATTACGGGTATTGTGCGTGACCGTCCTGAAGGGACTGTTAATAAAAATATGGTATCGGGTGCGATTGAGATTTTAGCTAAAGAAATTGAAGTCTTAAATGAATCAGAAACACCTCCATTTCCTATTGAAAGTGAGATAGAAGTTAACGAAGAGTTACGTTTGCGTTATCGATACGTTGATTTACGTCGTGTCGCGATGCAAGAAAAAATGAAGGTGCGTCGTGATGTGACTCGCGTTTTAAGAAACTTTTTAGATGATAATGAGTTTTTTGAAATTGAAACACCTTATCTAACTAAAGCGACTCCAGAAGGCGCGCGTGACTATATTGTGCCGAGTCGTACGCACGAAAACTCTTTCTTTGCTTTGCCACAATCACCTCAGTTGTATAAACAAATGTTGATGATTGCGGGTTTCGATCGTTATTATCAAGTGGTACGTTGTTTCCGTGATGAAGACTTACGTGCGGATAGACAACCTGAGTTTACTCAGCTTGATATCGAGACTTCTTTCATGGATGAGCATGAGATCATGAATGTGATGGAAGAAATGATCCGTCAGTTATTCGCTAAAGTGATTAATGTCGAATTAGATGCGCAATTCCCGCGTATGAGTTACCAAGAAGCGATTTCTCGTTATGGTATTGATCGTCCTGATTTACGTATTCCTTTAGAGTTGGTTGATATTGCTGACGACATGAAGGCTGTAGATTTTAAAGTATTCTCTGCACCGGCTAATGATCCTAAAGGTCGTGTGGTCGCAATGCGTGTGCCTAATGCCGGTGATTTAAGTCGTAAAGATATTGATGATTTAACTAAATATGTGAGTATTTATGGCGCGAAAGGCTTAGCTTATATTAAGGTTAATGATTTGGCTGCTGGCCTAGATGGTTTGCAATCACCGATTGTTAAGTTTGCGCCTAAAGAAGTATGGGATAGCGTGTTAACTAAAACAGGCGCCCAAAATGGCGATTTAATTTTCTTTGGTGCGGATAAGGCGAGCATTGTTAATGAAGCAATGGGCGCATTACGCGTTAAATTGGGTCATGATTTAAATATGCTCCAAGGTGAATGGAAACCCGTTTGGGTCGTTGATTTCCCTATGTTTGATTGGGATGAAAAAGCCGGCCGTTTTAATGCAATTCATCATCCATTTACAGCACCAAGCTGTTCAGTGGAAGAATTGGTGGCTAACCCAGGTGCGGCGTTATCACGTGCTTACGATTTAGTATTAAACGGTACTGAAGTGGGTGGGGGGTCTATTCGTATCAACCGTACTGCTATGCAACAAACTGTGTTTGAAATTTTAGGTATTGGTGAAAATGAAGCGAGAGAAAAATTCGGCTTCTTGTTAGACGCTTTAAAATACGGTGCGCCTCCACACGGTGGTTTAGCGTTTGGTTTAGATCGTTTAGTCATGTTAATGACCGGTTCAACGTCTATTCGTGATGTGATTGCCTTCCCTAAAACTCAATCAGCGGCATGTCCTTTAGTTAGTGCGCCTGCGGTGGTTACTGATGAGCAATTGAAAGAATTAGGCATCCGTTTAATAAAACCTGCTGGCAAAGAGAAAGCTAAATAAATGACATCCTCTCCTTTTCCTATCCAAGACTATGCTTTGCTTGATGATGAAGAATGCGATGCGCGTATTGTCGCGGCTAAAGCTAAGTTAGGTAAACGTTGTGTAGTTTTAGGTCATCACTATCAAAGAGATGAAGTATTTAAACATGCGGATTACTCGGGCGATTCGTTAAAACTGTCTAGAGATGCGGCCCAATCAGAAGCTGAATATATTGTCTTTTGTGGTGTGCATTTTATGGCCGAAGTGGCTGATATTTTGTCTCGCCCTGAACAAATGGCTATCTTGCCTGATTTAGCCGCTGGCTGTTCTATGGCGGATATGGCTAATTTGGTAAAAGTACAAAAGTGTTGGCAAGAGCTCTCTGAGATTATTGATGCAGATAATGAGGTGACACCGGTTACTTATATCAATTCTGCGGCGGATTTAAAGGCGTTTTGCGGTGAGCATGAAGGTATCGTGTGTACTTCTTCTAATGCTAAGAAAATATTGGAATGGAGTTTTGCACGACGTCCCAAGGTCTTATTTTTCCCTGATCAACATTTAGGTCGTAATACCGGTTATCGCATGGGTATTCCGTTAGAGGAAATGGTCACTTGGGATTTTAATAAACCGCAGGGTGGTTTAACGGTTGAGCAAATTCGCAATGCGAAGATGATTCTTTGGAATGGCTATTGTTCTGTGCATCAAGTCTTTAAGCCGGAACAAATTGATAATTTCTTAGCGCGTTATCCAGAAACTAAAGTCATCTCTCATCCTGAAGCGTGTTTTGAAGTGTGTGAGAAAGCAGAATTTGTGGGTTCTACTGAATACATCTTAAAGACCGTGCGTGCAGCTGAGCCAAATACCCGTTGGTTGGTGGCGACAGAATTAAACATGGTTAATCGTTTACATGAAGAATGCAAAGGGCAAGGCAAAAATGTGCATTTTATGTCGCCTACTTTGTGCATGTGCTCCACTATGTTTAGAACCGATCCTCAACACTTAGCGTGGGTTTTGGAAAACTTAGCGGCGGGACATGTAATTAATCGTATTACAGTGCCAGAAGCGCAAGCCAAATTGGCTAAATTAGCCTTGGATAATATGTTAGAGATTCAGGTTTAAAGCTTGAATAGTATCCCATAGCAATTTATGTTTGCTATGGGATATTTTGTATTGGGGGACGAATTAGGCGAGTTGCGTTTTTATAAAGTCTAGGACTTCTGAGACATGGTCTTTCACTTTAACCTTGCGCCATTCTTTAATCAGTACGCCTTGAGTATCGATAATAAAGGTACTGCGCTCAATACCTCTGACTTCTTTGCCGTACATATTTTTCATTTTTACAACGTCAAATAGGGCACAGAGTTGTTCATCTGCATCAGATAATAAATCAAAATTAAAGCATTGTTTGGTTTTAAAGTTCTCATGGCTGCGTAATGAATCGCGTGATACACCCAATATTACTGTGTTTAGCGCCGTGAAATCTTCATTGGCATCTCTAAATGCCTGACCTTCTAAGGTACAACCGGGGGTACTGTCTTTAGGGTAAAAATACAAAACGACTGTTTTGCCAGTATAGTCACTCAGGTGAATGGTTTTATCGCCGGTGGCGGATATTTCAAAATCAGGTACGGTTTGGCCAATAGTAATTGATGTCATAGTGTTTTATCGTTTGATAGGTTCAAGAATGGCGTCGATGTTTAGTTGATCACAAAAATCTAAAAATTCTTCGCGTAGCGATAATAGCGCCAATTCGGGTGGCGCTAAGATAATAAACTTTGTCGAGAATACTGAGGATTGTATGTAAGGAGCCTGATAGGAACTACCATTTATTTCTTCTATGAGTATATTTCTATCCATTAAAAATGTTGTAATAGACTCTACGACGCTATTTTTATCAAGTGAAATGGTTTCAAGAGAATAGGGAATGCAATCAGCCAACTTTTCCTTATCTTTAGTTTCGGGTCTGATGGTTTGAATCTTAATATTTAAACGTTTTTCAATGTGCTCTAATGTGGTTTCAACTTTAGCAATTTGATTCCAATTACCTTGAACCAGTAAATA
>CAIXDX010000297.1 GCA_903918335.1 uncultured Methylococcaceae bacterium
ATTATTGATCTTAAAAATAATTTAATGCGCGGTATCCGTAAAGCATCAGATTTCTTGATGGCTTTACAATTAACGGGTGCGGCTAAAGCCTCTTCAATGGCTAATTTACAAGTGCGTTTGCCGGCGGGTGTGATCGGTGGTGGTTTAACCGCGATTGATACGGCAACAGAATTGATGGCGTACTATCCTGTGCAAGTTGAAAAAATCTTGCATCGTTATGAAACGCTAGTCAATGTGTATGGCGAGCAAGCAGTGCGAGCGCGTTATGACAAAGAAGAAACACTTATTCTGGATGAATTTTTAGCGCACGGTAAAATCATTAATGCAGAGCGCGCTCGTGCAGAAGCAGAAGGCGAAGCGCCAAACTTCCAACCTTTAGTGGAAGCATGGGGTGGCGTAACCTTGTTCTACCGTAAGGGTATGAAGGATGCGCCAGCGTATCGTCAAAATCATGAAGAAATCAGCGAGGCTTTAGAAGAAGGGATTGCGTTAGCGGAAGGTATGAGTCCTTTAGGTGCTGAGCCTGATGAGTTTGGACATTTAGCGTCTGTTGATTTTGAAAAATTAGTGTTAGATGGCGAGCGTTGGGTTAATTCTGGTGAAGTGGTAAATGTGCCTTTACGCAGTTTATACGTAGCGGCGGGTACGTCTCCAAATACTATTTATCAAAGTGAATATCCTGAAACTTTTGTCATGGATAAATGGTTCTTCCAACGTTATGAGCCAGAGTGGACTAACGATAGCGTTGAGTTAGTACCTATGCATGATGAAAAAATGCCTAAGTTAGGTAAGCCTGCGCCATTAACGTCTTATCAAAAAGACGGTAAGTTTATTAGTTTCTATGGTGATAATCATCCTGTGTATGCGGGTAACGTGGTTAAGGCGATGGCGAGTGCTAAGAATGGCTATCCTTATGTCGCTAAATTATTTGCTAAAGAATTGGCGAGTTTGGATGCTTCAAAACAAGCTGAACGAGATGCAAACTTAACTGCCTTATTTTCACGATTAGATGAGGCCTTTAATGCGACGATTGTGGAGATTAACCGTTTAACACCGACTATTATTGAAGTGGTTGTTAAAGCGCCTTTCGCAGCAGAGAAGTTCTATCCTGGTCAGTTCTATCGTGTACAAAACTATGAAGCCTTTGCGCCGACTGTTGAAGGTACTGTTTTAGCGGCTGAAGGTTTAGCGTTAACCGGTGCGGAAGTAGATAAAGAAAAAGGTACTATTTCTTTAATTGCTTTGGAAATGGGTTCCTCTTCACGCTTATGCGCGACTTGGAAAGTAGGTGATCCAGTGGTTGTTATGGGTGTAACAGGTACGCCAACAGATATTCCAAGTAATCAAACGGTGTTGTTATTAGGCGGTGGTTTAGGTAACGCGGTATTGTTCTCCATTGGTAAAGCGTTGCGTGCGGCTAATAATCGCGTGATTTATTTTGCGGGTTATAAATTTTCACAGGACCGCTTTAAAGTTGAGGATGTAGAAGCGGCTGCGGACTTAATCGTTTGGTCGGTTGATAAAGGTGAAGGTGTTGAAGCGATTGTGCCAACCCGTCCACAAGATAAAACTTTTGTGGGTAACATCTTAGAATGTATGGTGGCTTACGCGACCGGAGATTTAGGCGAGCAACCTATTTCTTTAGCAGATGTTGATCATTTAGTGGTCATTGGTTCTGACCGGATGATGGCGGCAGTAAAATCAGCGCGTTTTGATGTCTTAAAACCCTATCTAACTAAAGCACATCATGCCATTGGTTCTATCAATTCACCTATGCAATGTATGATGAAAGGCATTTGTGCACAATGTTTATGTAAGCATGTAGATGCCGATTCAGGTAAAGAGTACTTTGTCTATTCTTGCTATAACCAAGATCAAGATTTAGATAAAGTAGACTTCTCGCATTTAAATGCTCGTTTGCGTCAAAATACCGTGCAAGAGAAATTGTCTAATTTATGGTTAGATTACTTGCTAGAAAAACAAGAGTCTTAATTAATATAAACTTAGCATTAATTAGTTGAATACCATCTCAAATTGTTTATGTGGTTCCAGCATGGCTTATGGCCAATGCTGTGAACCGTATCACTCTGGAGTGAAACATCCTGTAACGGCTGAAGAGTTAATGCGTTCGCGATATACAGCTTACGTGTTGAGAAACGGAGCTTACTTACAAGAGACTTGGGAGCAAAGCGGTCGTCCTAAAGCGATCGATTTTTCTAGAGAAACAATCGAATGGTTGCGTTTAGAAATAACTGATATCAAAAAGGGTGCGCTTAAAGATACAAAAGGTGTGGTCGTTTTTAAAGCTTATTTTATGCAGGACGGTGCTGAATGCGTCATGAATGAAATTAGTCGTTTTACTAAATTGAATGGCCGTTGGTTTTATTTAGATGGCATTATTAAGTCCATGGGTAAGGTGGATTTACAAACTAATCAAGGTAAAAATGCGCCTTGTGCTTGTGGAAGTGGCAAAAAGTTTAAGCGTTGTTGTGGGGCAGATTGATGTCTATTTTGCTTGGCATGCGTGACAATAGATTGACTTCATTACGAGTAGTCATAGAAAATAGGCAATTTGAATTTATAAGCACCTGTAAAACTTCGCATGAATAATCGTGTTTCTGACCAAGATAACTTAGTTTCTGTTCGAGATTTGACGTTTTCGCGCGGCAATAAGAAAATTTTTGATGATATATCTTTAGATTTTCAGCGAGGAAAGGTAACGGCTATTATGGGGCCGAGTGGTACGGGTAAAACCACAATGCTTAAATTGATTGGCGGGCAATTGTTTCCTGATAAGGGTACCGTTTTTGTCGATGGCCAAAATGTACATAAATTACGTAGAGCAGATTTATATACGTTGCGTAAACGCTTGGGTATGTTGTTTCAAAGCGGAGCGTTATTAACCGATATGTCGGTGTTTGATAATGTGGCATTTCCGTTGCGGGAGCATACGCAATTGCCTGAATCGATGATTCGCACTTTGGTGCTAATGAAGTTGCAAGCCGTAGGTTTAAGAGGCGCGAGTCAATTAATGCCGAATGAGTTGTCTGGCGGTATGGCTAGACGTGTTGCTTTGGCAAGAGCCATTGCTCTTGATCCTATGATGATTATGTATGATGAGCCTTTTACTGGCCAAGACCCTATTTCTATGGGGGTTTTAGTGCATTTAATCAAATCTTTAAATAATATTTTAGGCTTAACCAGTATTATTGTGTCTCATGATGTGCATGACACGATGGCTATAGCTGATTATATTTATGTATTATCAGGCGGCAAAATTGTGGGTCAAGGTACACCTAAAGAGATACAAGAATCTGATTCTGAATGGGTGCAACAGTTTATGACAGGTGCCGCAGATGGCCCTGTTCATTTTCATTATCCTGCAAAAGATTATATCGATGATTTAATGTCCTCTGGGAAACGTTATTAATCGATATGAACACAAATTGATGGTTTAAATTACGATAAGATGATGGATTTTATAGAAGGCTTAGGTCGTAGTTCGCGCATTAGTTTTAATAAACTTGGGCGAGCTACACATTTTCTAATACAAACTATTTCAGGCGTTATGAGTGTGTTGATGCGCCCTAGATTATTGACGAAGCAGTTGTATTCAGTAGGCGTAATGTCTTTTTTAATTATTACAATTTCGGGTTTGTTTGTCGGGATGGTATTAGGTTTACAAGGCTATTACACTTTATCTGATTTTGGTGCAGAAGAAACGTTGGGTGTTATGGTGGCGGCATCATTAGTTAGAGAGTTAGGTCCTGTAGTATCGGCGCTTTTGTTTGCCGGTAGAGCGGGATCCGCTTTAACTGCTGAGATAGGATTGATGAAAGCCACGGAACAGCTTTCTGGTATGGAAATGATGGCAATTGATCCAATAAAACGCATTATTACGCCGCGATTTTTAGCAGGATTAATTTCTATGCCGTTATTGGCAGGCATATTTAGTGCTGTAGGTATTGTCGGTGGTCAAATAGTTGGTTCGGGTCTATTAGGTGTAGACGAAGGAGCTTATTGGTCGCAAATGCAAGCCAGTATAGATTTTTATGATGATATTATTAATGGTGTTATTAAAAGTATCGTTTTTGGTTTTGTAGCATCTTGGATAGCGTTATTTGAAGGCTATGACGCGATTCCTACTTCTGAAGGTGTCAGTAGAGCAACGACACGTACCGTGGTTAATTCCGCTTTTACTATTTTAGGTTTAGATTTTATCTTGACTGCACTCATGTTTGGAGATCATTAACATGCAGCACACCCGTAATCAGGACACACTTGTTGGTCTCTTCGTGGCTTCAGGTATCGCTGGTCTTTTCTTTTTGGCTATGCATGTCAGTAATTTGAGTTCTTTTTCTGACGAAGATAGCTATACCATTACTGCGAAGTTTGAAAATTCAGGGGGATTAAAAGTTAAATCGCCAGTTTCTGCCGCAGGTGTCAAAATTGGTAAAGTGACTTCTATTACTTTTGATCCTAAAACATATAAATCAGTAGTGCAATTAAGTATTAACTCAAAATACAACACCTTACCTGATGATACGACTGCCAGTGTATTTACTGCGGGTTTATTAGGTGAGCAATATGTAAATCTTGAGCCGGGTGGATCAGATACTTATCTTAAAAAAGGCGGTGAGATTGAAATTACACAGTCGGCTATTATTCTCGAAAAGGCAATAGGCCAGTTCTTGTTTAAATCAGCGGCGGAAGAAAAAAAGTGACAAAACTAACTGTCATTAATCAAGGTGCTGGAGACTTTGTTGTAAATGGTGATTTAACTTTTGCAACTATCGGTATAAAAACACTTAAGTCATTTGATTTTTCAGGCATCAGCAAGCAGATCTCTATTGATCTAACGGATGTTGCTTCTACCGACAGTGCCGGTTTAGCGTTAATGATTGAATGGATTAAATATGCTCGTCATCATCGCTTACACATTGTCTTTAAAAACATCCCCGAGCAATTACTTAATTTGGCTAAATTAAGTGGTTTAGATAAAACCACTCATTTTGCTACTCAACCAAATGAGGGTGTTGATTTTGAACCCTCATCTCAATCTTATATAGAAACTATTTAAAGTACCGACTATGGATAAATTAATAATTACAGGTGGCGCGCGTTTATCTGGAGAATTACGTATCTCTGGGGCAAAAAATGCGGCTTTACCCATTCTGGCGGCCACTTTACTCTCAGATAAGCCTGTTAGTGTTGGAAATATTCCACATTTACATGACATTACCACCACTATGGAATTATTAGGACGCATGGGTGTGCGTTTGGTGGTTGATGAGAAAATGAATATTGAAATTGATAGTAGTACTATCAATAGTTACGAAGCGCCTTATGAGTTAGTAAGAACTATGCGGGCTTCCATATTAGTATTGGGGCCTTTATTAGCAAGGTTTGGTGAAGCTCATGTGTCTTTGCCAGGCGGGTGTGCTATTGGTACGCGTCCTGTTGATATTCATATCAATGGGTTAATAAAGATGGGTGCTGATATTACGGTTGAAGGCGGTTTTATTCATGCAAAAGCTACGCGTCTTAAAGGCTGTCGTTTAGTTTTAGAGCAAATTACGGTAACAGGTACTGAAAACTTATTAATGGCGGCTACCTTAGCAGAGGGTACAACTATTATTGAGAATGCGGCTAAAGAACCTGAGGTAACGGATTTAGCGTATTTCTTAAATGCGATGGGCGCTAAAATTACTGGTATTGGTACAGATGTTTTAGTCATTGAAGGTGTTGAAAGTTTAGGTACACCGGATTTACATTATGAAATTTTACCCGACAGAATCGAAACGGGTACCTATTTGATTGCTGCGGCTATTACTGGCGGTAAAGTTAAATTAAAGAATACTCGACCTGATATTCTTGACGCTGTACTAGAAAAATTAGTTGAAGCGGGTGCGGAAATTACAACGGGAGAAGATTGGATAGCTTTAGATATGCATGGTAAAAAACCGAAAGCAGTGTCTTTGAGAACAGCGCCGTATCCAGCGTTTCCAACGGATATGCAAGCTCAATTTATTGCTATGAATGCTATTGCTGATGGCGTAGGTGTTATTACTGAAACTATTTTTGAAAATCGTTTTATGCATGTGCAAGAATTGCAGCGAATGGGCGCAAAAATTAAGCTAGAGTCAAATACGGCTATTTGTACGGGTGTGGATAAGTTAGTTGGAGCTCCCGTTATGGCAACTGATTTAAGAGCGTCTGCAAGTTTAGTTGTGGCGGCTTTAGTGGCTGAAGGTAGTACTTTAGTGGATCGTATCTATCATATTGATCGTGGTTATGATCATATCGAAGAAAAGCTTTCACAATTAGGCGCGACTATTCGTCGTGTGCCAAGGTAAGGTTAGATGATAACTATCGCCGTTTCTAAAGGTAGAATTTACGAAGATGCATTGCCCTTATTAGCGGCGGCAGGCATTGTCCCCATTGATGATCCAAAGACCTGCCGTAAACTCATATTGGCAACCACACGTCCTGATGTACAACTTGTCATTATTCGCGCGACTGACGTACCTACTTTTGTAGAGTATGGTGCGGCTGATATGGGGGTCGCAGGTAAAGATGTATTGTTGGAGCATGGTGCTGAAGGATTGTACGAACCTTTAGATTTAAAGATTGCGGGTTGTCGATTAATGACCGCAACACATAAGGATGCACCTGAATTAAGCGGTCGCATTCGTGTAGCTACGAAATACGTTAAAATTGCCCAGAGTTATTTTGCAAGTAAAGGCATACAAGCTGAGATTATTAAATTATACGGTTCTATGGAATTGGCCCCTTTAGTAGGTTTAGCTGATTGTATTGTTGATTTGGTGGATACGGGAAATACTTTAAAGGCAAATGATTTAGAGCCACGTGAATTAATAATGGATATCAGTTCTAGATTAGTTGTTAATAAAGCTTCAATGAAGATGAAGCATGCTGCTATTACAGATTTAATCTCTCACTTTGAAAAAGCGCTTGCCAGCAGGAATTAAGATGTCATATCTAAATATGAATAAACTGGACACCACATCCATTGATTTTTCTGAGCAATTAAAAAACTTATTAGCTTGGAATGAGTCGGATGATCTAGATGTTCAATCTCGCGTTTTAAATATTATTGCTGACGTACGTAATAAGGGTGATCAAGCGGTTATTGATTACACAAATCGGTTCGATCATCGTGATATTAAACAAGCGATTGAACTAGAGTTTTCGAAAGATAAATTAAAGTCAGCTTGGGAAAAACTGCCAGTTGAACAGGCGCAGGCCCTGCAGACAGCGGCAGATCGCATAAAAGCTTATGCTGAACATCAAAAGTTACAGTCTTGGCAGTATGCTGAAGCTGATGGAACAATTCTAGGTCAAAAAGTGACTGCATTGCCTAGCGTTGGACTTTATGTACCAGGTGGAAAAGCGGCTTATCCTTCCTCTGTTTTGATGAACGCGATCCCTGCTAAAGTGGCGGGCGTAAAAGATCTAATAATGGTTGTGCCGACACCCAATGGAGAGGCAAACGATCTTGTTTTGGCTGCGGCCTATTTGGCTGGTGTTGATCGGGTATTTACTATAGGTGGTGCACAAGCCGTTGCTGCATTAGCCTATGGAACTGAAACTATACCCGCTGTAGCAAAGATTGTGGGGCCGGGAAATATTTATGTAGCTACTGCTAAGAAGTTGGTTTTTGGGCAGGTAGGTATTGATATGATTGCGGGACCTTCAGAGATTCTGATTATTTGTGATGGAAAGACTAATCCTGATTGGATTGCAATGGATTTATTTTCACAAGCCGAGCATGATGAGAATGCTCAGTCTATATTAGTTTCTGATAATAGTGATTTTCTGCAAGCGGTAGAGCAAAGTATTAATACTTTATTACCCACTATGGAGCGAGCAGAGATCATTAGGGCTTCTTTAATGAGTAGAGGCGCTCTAATTAAAGTAGAAGATTTAGCGCAAGCTGCTGAAATCGCGAATATTATCGCTCCAGAGCATTTAGAGTTATCAGTAGACGATCCGCAAGTATTGTCCGAAAGTATTCAGCATGCGGGTGCTATTTTTATGGGTCGATATACTGCTGAGGCATTAGGTGATTATTGTGCTGGCCCTAATCATGTATTGCCAACGTCAAGTACGGCGAGGTTTTCATCCCCATTAGGCGTTTATGATTTCCAAAAACGTTCTAGTATCATTAATTGTTCTGAAATTGGCGCGGATACCTTAGGTAAGACTGCATCAATATTAGCGCGTGGAGAAAGTTTAACTGCCCATGCTCGCTCAGCAGAATACAGAATTAAATAAGATTCAAAGTTGTTGTATTATTGCTCGCTTTGAAGTGCTTAACCTTAAATAATTGTCATGAATATTCGCGCTTTAATTTCTGCTGTTTTTCGTAAAGAAGTGTTAGCAATGGATGCTTATAAAGTAGCCAATGCGCAAGGTTTTATTAAACTAGATGCAATGGAAAATCCTTATAACTGGCCAGAAGAAATAAAAAATCAGTGGTTAGAGCATTTCAAAGAGGTACAGTTAAATCGTTATCCTGATCCTGAAGCAATTAAATTAGTTAAGACTCTTAGAGAGTTAAATCATCTGCCTGAGCAGTTTGAAATATTGCTGGGTAATGGCTCTGATGAAATTATCCAGTTATTGTTAATGGCATTGCCGGAGGGTTCAACGGTATTAGCGCCAGCGCCTGGGTTTGTGATGTACAAACAAATTAGTGATTGCTTGGGCTTAAATTATATTGGTGTGCCTGTATTAGCAGAGGGTTTTGATTTAGATTTGCCGGCTATGTTGGAGGCAATACAGGAACATCAACCTTTACTTTTGTTCTTGGCTTATCCCAACAATCCTACCAGTAACTTGTTCAGTTTGGATGCTATGCATGCCATTATAAAAGCCGCGCCAGGTATAGTGGTTGTTGATGAGGCCTATGGTCCTTTTGCAAATACTAGTTTTATTGATCAACTCAATCAATATGATAATTTATTGATAATGCGCACGGTTTCTAAATTAGGATTAGCTGGATTACGCTTAGGTTATTTGATGGGGTTGACTGCAATTATTGAACAATTGAATAAGATTCGTTTGCCTTATAATATCAACTGTCTCACACAAATAACGGCTGATTTTGCTTTGGCGAATAGCGAGTTGTTTAATCGGCAAACAAAAATAATTTGTGAGCAAAGAACTTATGTTTTTAATGAGCTTAATAAAATAAATGGGATTGTTGCTTATCCAAGTGCAGCAAATTTTATACTTTTTAGAGTGCCAAGTAATAAAGCGACAGATATTTTCTTATCCATAAAGAGTCAGGGTGTTTTGATTAAAAATATGACTACTCAGGGTGGATTATTGACTGATTGCTTAAGAGTTACTATCGGGAAACCTGATGAGAATCTGGCTTTTCTAAATGCATTAAGAACAAGTTTGGCAGAGTTAAGTGTGTGAGTGACGATCTGTTTTTTTACAAAGATTGTTGATATAAATCACTATTGATTGCGTGTATAAAAATAACTATAAGCAACATAAATTTGAATAGAATACTTAAATTATCCTTACCAAGTGCTTCATATTTACTAGTTTAAAGTGTTATATTGGCGCGAATAAAAATGAGCTGTAAGGCCGTGTATAAAATCAGGAGATTTCTATAATGAATAATAAAGGCGTAGATAAGTCTAAACGCCAGTTTTTGACTTCGGCCTTGACCGTGGTTGGCGCTGTCGGTTCAGGCTATTTAGCGGTTCCTTTCCTTGCTCAAATGCAACCTAGTGTAAAGGCGATGGCTGCGGGAGCACCTGTAGAGGTTGATATAAGTAAGATAGAAGATGGGCAATTAATTAGAGTTGCTTGGCGAGGTAAGCCTGTTTGGGTTTTGAATAGACAGCCTGAAGTATTAGCGACATTAAAAACCTTAGATAGTGAGTTAAGAGATCCTCAATCTAATGACTCTATTCAACCCCCCTCTAGTAAAAATGCGGTTAGATCTCAGCGACCTGAGATTTTTGTTGCCGTTGGTTTATGTACTCATTTAGGTTGTTCACCTACTTTCCGTCCGGAGATTGCACCTGTTGATCTGGGAGAGAAATGGCAAGGTGGGTTTTTCTGTCCATGTCATGGATCTTGGTTTGATTTAGCGGGTCGTGTATATAGGGGGGTACCTGCCCCGACTAACTTAGAAATTCCGCCTTATCGTTTCATTACTGATACACGCGTTATGATTGGTGAATCTTCTGAGGAGAAAAATGCATGAAACCGAGCCGTTTAGCAGAGTGTGGAAATTGGGTTTTAGATCGCTTTCCTGTTACGAAATTTTGGAATGATCAT
This sequence comes from uncultured Methylococcaceae bacterium, assembly GCA_903918335.1. Classification (GTDB taxonomy): domain Bacteria; phylum Pseudomonadota; class Gammaproteobacteria; order Methylococcales; family Methylomonadaceae; genus Methylobacter_C. The sequence goes on from CAIXDX010000297.1 coordinate 10,327, forward strand.
ATGGCGCATTACTATGCGCCAAAAAACTTCAATATTTGGTACTTTTTTGGTTCATTAGCCTTATTGGTTTTAGTGAATCAAATTCTTACTGGTATTTTGTTAACAATGAATTACAAGCCAGATGCAAAGCTTGCTTTTGATTCTGTTGAATATATTATGCGAGATGTGCCTTGGGGTTGGTTAGTGCGTTATATGCATTCAACAGGGGCATCAGCTTTCTTTATCGTAATTTATTTACATATGTTTAGAGCCTTGTTATATGGTTCTTTTAAACATCCGCGTGAATTAATTTGGATATTTGGTATGTTACTGTTCGTCGCTTTAATGGCTGAAGCTTTCATGGGTTATTTATTACCCTGGGGTCAAATGTCTTTTTGGGGAGCTCAAGTTATCATTTCATTGTTTAGTGCTATCCCTGTTATTGGTGATGATTTGTCTCTTTGGATAAGGGGTGATTATGTTATTGCGGATGCGACATTAAACAGATTTTTTGCTTTTCATGTTATTGCGGTGCCATTGGTGCTCGTTATGTTGGTGTTTATGCACCTAGTAGCTTTACATGAAGTAGGCTCTAATAACCCAGACGGTATTGAAATTAAAGCGTCTAAAGACCCTTGGGGTCATCCAGTTGACGGTATACCATTTCACCCCTATTACACG
>CAIXDX010000298.1 GCA_903918335.1 uncultured Methylococcaceae bacterium
TACCGATAATCCAAATCAGCCACTCATCTTTGTTGAAGTTCAATACCAAGCTGACAATGATTTTTATGGTCGCTTATTCAGTGAGATCACTTTATACCTGTATCAAAATAAACCTAGAAGAGATTGGTTAGTATTAGTCATTTATCCGCACCGGACAATTGAAAAAAAGCCCAGCATAGAGTTCTTACCTTTCTTAAACTTACCCCAAATCCATCGCATTTATTTAGAAGATTATCAAAATCGATCTGACTTATCACCCTCACTAGAATTTATTCGCTTGATTGCCAGTGATAAACAACAGACAATAAGCCAAGCTAAAGCTTTAGCAGAACGGCTTGATAAAATAGACTTAGATGGTTTGGATCTTATTGAAACAATATTGGTTTATAAGTTACCGCACTTAAACCGCGAGGAGATTAGAAAGATGTTATCAGTATACGAAATCAAATTACAAGATACCCGTTTTTATCAAGAAATAGCTGAAGAAGAGCGTAAAGTGGGCAAACAAGAAGAATGTGTTAGCTTGCTGAGTCGCTTATTAAGACGTAAGTTTGGTGTTCAGCCTCAACTTGAAAATAGTTTGCTAGCATTAACCTCTTTGCCTTTAGAGACACTTGAAAACTTGGCCGATGATTTACTAGACTTTAATGCTATTGCAGATTTAGAAGTGTGGTTAGTTAATCATCATTAATAATTAAAGTTAATGCAGATATTGATTTATTTATTACTATCGTAATTTAATCGTATGGGAGGTTAACGGTTAGCCAACCGTTTCTGAAAATAATCTAGGGAAAAATATATCTATTGATTCCACTGGGAAGCGGAGTGAGACTCAGCCCTTTCCGAACCAGATGAATCTGTTGTTATTCATAGTGGCTCCATAACCTTAAAACTTTAACTTGTTTGCCAATATCTAATACTTGATAGATTAAGCGGTGCTGGATGTTAATGCGCCGAGAATAAGAGCCGGTCAAATCTCCAATCAATTTTTCATAAGGTGGAGGATTTTGAAACGGGTCAGTTTTTAATATTTCCAATAGCCCTATGGCTTTGTCTTTTAATCCTGCTGCAGTTAATTTCTTGGCGTCTTTTTGTGCTTGTTTGGTGTAGATAATTTCCCAGTTCACCAATCGAGTTCCTGGCTGCATTCAGCAGCAGGGGTTGCCATGCCTTCAATAATGGATGTTCGCATTCCGGGTACGCTTAGCAAATAAAGTGTCTCTTGTATCGCTGACCAGTCTTCGGCAGAAAGCAAAACTGCATTCGCGCGTTTACCCGTAATGGCAATGGGTTGGTGTGATTCGGCAGTTTGATCAATAATTCGATAAAGATTTGCACGGGCTTCGCTGACAGTTAATGTTTGCATGATAGTGCCTTAAAGAAAATTGAAAAACATATCGTACGACAATGCGTACTCTTTGGCAATTTATATAAACTAGCAACCCTGCACCAATATCCACGGTTTAACAACCACAGCCCAGACATCGGCTTCTAGCCATGCGACTGCTTGTGCATCAGAGACTAAACCCACTTGTTGGTTTTGCATCCATGTTGCGACTTGGTCTTTATTATCAATAGAAAACTGATGCGCCACTTCTATCAAATCTAATTCGCTATCTACAAATACGGCTAAGCCGCTAGCAAAGAAGCGCTGTAATTCTTGCCAGGCTATTTTTGAAGTTTCTAAATTTACTTTGTCTTTATTAAGCGCGTCGATATTTGTGTCGATCATGATGGTTTTAATATTTAAAGATGTCGTTATGCTGAGTGCTGTTATTCTATAATAATTACCATAATA
>CAIXDX010000299.1 GCA_903918335.1 uncultured Methylococcaceae bacterium
TGATCAAGGCTTATTACTGCTAAAAAAACAGGATGGGAGTGTGCAAGCCTATGCTTCAGGTGAAGTGAGTTTTAGTGCGTCAGGCTTATGAAATTACTCATCGATAGCGGGAATAGTCGGCTTAAATGGGCTCTATCAGATAAGCAAAACCATTTAAGTACTTTTTCTATTGCCAATGAGGATGTTACAGAAGAAAAACTGTTGGAAGCGTGGTCAAATTATGACAAACCTGAGCAGCTAATCATAGCCAGCGTGGCTACAAATATCTTGGTTTTATTGGTTTTCAGTATAGTGAGCGAACTTTGGCCTAGTGTGAAAATAAAGCTGGTTAAATCACAAGAGGACTCTTATGGGGTAACTAATGCTTACGTGGAGGCTGATAAATTAGGCGTGGATCGTTGGCTGGCTTTAATTGCAGCGCATCATTATTATCCAGGTTTAACTTGTATTGTTGATTGTGGAACGGCTATTACTGTTGATGTGATAGATGCTGAGGGTAGACATCAAGGGGGCTTAATTAGTCCAGGGTTGGTGTTGATGAAAAAGGCTTTGGCAAACGAGACTGCACGTTTGCCTTATGAATCATCAGTCCAACTTGAAGGTTTAGCAAATTCGACTGAGGCAGGTATTTTTAACGGTACTTTATATGCAGCTGTCGGTTTAATTGAACACGTACTGCATAACCAATCGATTGGGACGCAGTTAATTCTTACAGGAGGTGATGCGGAACTCATTGCAAGGCTTTTAAATACCCCGCTCATTATTGATTCTGATCTGGTTTTTAAAGGCCTATCCATTATTGCAGAGCGGTAATTGGGTTCGACAATTATCCTAAGTATTTCAGTCGTAAAATTGTCATATTTTATTGGTATTATCTTAATAAATTAAGCGTTATAGATAGATTGGAGTTCTTATTTGGTAACTAAATGTAATGTTTTAAAAGCATTACTTTGTATGTTAGTGTTGGTTTTATTTATTCGTTATCAAGGTATTCAATATTGGGTAGCTTATACCGGTAAAGGTTTTGCGCATGTATTGCCTCCAGAAACATTATATTCAGTAACGGATGTTAATCGTAAACGGCTCTGTTCTAGTGGTGAGTTTAAAGTACTCACTTTCAATGTTGAATACGGCTCAGAATTTATTGAAAACATGGCTGTACTTTTCAATAATGGTAGCACTGGTGGAGCTTTACCTTGGTCAGCGCGAGCGCCGGAAATACGTGAGCGTATTAAGGACTATGCTCCTGATTTGATTGGGTTACAAGAAACGCATACCGATAAAGATATTGCTAAGATTTTATCATCTCAAGACTATAGTCTATTAAGCTATCACTTGGGTGGTTTCGAGTACGGTGATGCAGCTATAGCCTATAAATCCGCAAGATTTGAAGTTCTAGATAAAGGCCACTTGTGGTTAAGCCCAAATCCTCTTTTACCTATGAGTAATGGGTTCAATTTTATATCAATGATTCGGTATGTTAATTGGGTGATTTTAAAAGAAAAATCGACCGAGTTTACTTTTATGTTTGTGAATACGCATTTTGATAATGCAGGTGGAAATAAAGATCCCAGTGCGATTTTATTTTATGACCGTATTACTCAATTAGCTAAAGGTTTGCCGATGATAGTTACAGGTGATTTTAATACGACAGGCGATCATGAACGTTACCGACGCTTAATTGGAGCAGATAAACCAGTTCGCTTGTTGCAAAATATCTATTTGTTAGCAGGTCAACCTGCAGTTGCTCCTGACCTACATCCTAAGAAGCGTATTGACCATATTTTCGCCGGTGGTCCTTGTTATGAAAAAGCAGGAAATTGGTTTATTGATCCACAGCCACTAAAGAATAGTGAACGTATGTCGGATCATTTTCCTATCTTGGCGCGGATTAGCTTTACGCCTTAGTAAATTTTTGTTTATCTCGGCTTAACCAATAATCTGTTGCGAGTTGATAGGCTGTTTCTTGAGTAGTGGCTTTGCCAAGTAATTTAAGGGCAATAGCGGCCGTACCTAAAATAGATTGTTTAGCATATTCATCTTGATCTTCGCCTTGCCAAATTAATGATAATTGTCTTGGATCCATTTTTTCATCTTTAACATGGCGCCGTTTAAATATGGCCGGCCAGTTTTCATCTGATAATTCCCCGTTATGGACACTTTGTACTAAGCAATCAATGTCTGGGTTGCGTTCAGTTTCTCCGCCTTCACCTTTTAAAACAGCTGCATGAGGTTGCTGTAATAGAGCAGCCGCTTCTTGGTGTACAGGCCGGTAGCCTGGGTGAAAAATGCCTTGAATACTGTGAGTCGCATTAAAAGGATTGATTAAGCGGACTAATGTGTGTACAGGTGAGCGTAAACCTAATAACGGTCTAAGTTCTATGATTTCGTGTAATTTAGGACAAAAGTGTTCCAGTGATAAATAACTAAAATGATTATCTTTAAGTTGTTGTTTCGCTTCTGTGACAGAATTAGCTGCGCTAATACTTAAATATTTAAGCATATCTTGTGTGTACAATCGTCCAGCCGTATGACCTCCGGCACCATGCATAAAGACATTAATACCTTTATCGGCTAATAATAAAGCCGATAATAAAAACCAGGGTAACTGTCGACGTTTACCTGCATAAGAAGACCAATCTAGGTCAACTAAATTATGATCTTCACTTAGCTTGGCTGATTCTCTTGCCGCTAAAACAAAGCCGGCTAATTCTTCTGGGGATTCTTCTTTAACTCGCATTAACATTAAAAATGCGCCTAACTGAACAGGTTGAACTTCATCGGCTAATATCAAGCGCATTGCTTCATAGGCTTCTGCTTGAGTTAGTGGGCGTGAGCCTTTTTTCCCTTTACCTATAATACGAATGTATTGCGCAAACACATGTTCCGGTACGGTTGTCTGTTCGTGATGGGTTAATTTCATGCTGAATATTGTAAATAGTGATCAATCAATAGAGCTGCGAAGAGTAGGGTAATATACACAATAGAATAGATGAAGGTTTTCATGGCCGTTTTATTATCTTTTTTGCGCATCATTTGCACAGCATAATAGATAAAAATTATATCTAATAACACAGCTGAAACTAAATACAATAAGCCGCTCATTTGAGTTAAATACGGTAACAAAGTAACGATTAATAATAAAATCGTATATAAGAATATTTGTAGGCGAGTAAAGGCGGGACCATGAGTTACTGGTAGCATAGGGATGTTAACCTTAGCGTATTCTTCACGTCTTGCAATGGCTAAGGCCCAAAAATGGGGAGGCGTCCAAACATAAATAATTAAGGCTAACAGTAAAGCATGAGGGTGAACTTCCCCTGTCATTGCGCACCAACCTAATAGAGGGGGGGTGGCGCCAAATAGCCCACCGATCACAATATTTTGCGGAGTGGCTCTTTTAAGATATAACGTATAGATGATCGCATAACCGAATAAGGATAAGAACGTTAATATCGCCGTTAAACTATTTACTAAGAATACTAAGATTAGCATAGCGCTAATACCTAGTATTGCCGCAAAGCTTAATACATTAATAGTACTCAGGTTACCCGTGGGTAAAGGGCGGTTTTCGGTGCGTGACATAAGCGCATCCGCTTTGCGATCGATAAAGTGATTGATGGCAGCAGCAGATGAAGCGGCTAAGGCAATGCCAATAGATCCGTAGATAAAGGGTTCTAATGGGGGCATTCCGGGAACTGCTAAGAGCATACCTACCACTGCGGTAAACATCATTTCGGCAACTACGTTAGGTTTGCAGAGGGTGAGGTAGTTTTTCCAAGAATTGGCGGATAGGCTAGGCATTTTTTAATTAGATTCCAACTTTTACAATATTGTATAGAATACCGTGAACTTTTGATTAATGAAATAGTCAGACGCGCTTACCAGCATTTAAAGAGGGAGTTATGAATAATCGTTTACTGTGCACAGTCTTACTGTGTTTGCCTGCATTGAATATACAGGCAGAAACTAAAGTATTTGAAAAAACATTAAAGAATGGTTTAAAAGTATTAGTAAAAGAAGATCACCGTTCACCGATAGCGGTATCTCAAGTCTGGTATAAAGTCGGTTCAAGTTATGAGCCGGGTGGTATTACGGGTGTTTCTCACATGTTGGAACACATGATGTTTAAAGGTACAGATAAACATGCTGCTGGAGAGTTTTCTCGGATCATTGCAGAAAATGGTGGGGAAGAGAACGCCTTTACTGGGCAAGATTACACGGCTTATTTTCAAACGATGGAAGCCTCCCGTTTACCGGTTAGTTTTGAGTTAGAAGCCGATAGAATGCGTGGTTTGCATCTATTATCTGAAGAGTTAACCAAAGAACTACAAGTGGTAACAGAAGAGCGTCGCATGCGCACAGATGACAATCCGCAAGCAAAGATGAACGAACACTTTATGGCTATGGTTTACTCCAATAGTCCTTATAAGCATCCGGTTATTGGCTGGCCAGCAGATATCGCTAATTACAAGGTAGAAGATTTACAAGCATGGTATCAACGTTGGTACGCGCCTAATAACGCGACTTTAGTTGTGGTGGGCGATGTGCAGCCGAATGCGGTTTTTGATTTGGCAGAGAAGTATTTTGGCGAATTAAAAACCAGTGAGATTAAACCGTTAAAACCTCAAACTGAAATTGAGCAATTAGGTGTTCGTAAAATAACAGTTAAAGTACCTGCCAAATTACCTTCAGTTGTTTTGGGGTATAAAGTACCGTCACTTAAAACAGCTACTGATGAAAGTGAAGCTTATGCTTTAGAAGTATTAGCTGGGGTTTTAGATGGTGGTAACAGTGCACGTTTATCATCTACTTTAGTTCGTGGTAAACAAATAGCGGTATCAACCAGCGCAGGCTATAACCTAAACGCCAGATTGTCGGCATTATTTGAATTAGAAGCGACACCCGCAGAACATAAATCAGTTAATGACTTAGAGCTTGCTTTAAAAGTCGAAGTAGAAAAGTTGCAAAAAGAGTTAATTACCACAGATGAACTGCAACGTATTAAAGCTCAAGTTCTAGCGACGGATATATTTCAAAAAGATTCAGCATTTTATCAAGCGATGGAATTGGGTACATTTGAAACAGCAGGTTTAGGCTGGCAGAAAGCCGATGAATATGTTTCTAAAATTAATCAAGTGACACCAGAGCAAGTGCGAGCAGTGGCTCGAAAGTATTTAGTTGAAGACCATTTAAATATTGCCTATTTAGAGCCACAAGCAATTAAGCCTAGCAGACAAAATAAGGGAGCTCATTAATGCGTATCAGACTGTTAAATAATGGAAAAATTATCGCTACTAGTTGTTTATTAGCTAGTAGTGTTTTACTCACTGCATGTAATACCGCTCAAGAAATAAAGTCAGAGGCAGCAACTGGCATAGTCAGTCCTATAGTTGCCGATGTTAAAACTAATCCAGTACATGTCACTAGCAAGATTGAACATTGGCAAACATCTCAAGGTTCTCGTGTGTATTTTGTGCGCTCTGAGGGCTTACCTATGGCTGATATACAAGTGGTGTTTAATGCCGGTAGTGCGAACGATGGTCATCAGTTTGGTATTGCCGAATTAACCGCCGGTATGTTAGATACAGGAGCTGGAAAATGGAATGCTGATGAGATCGCACAGCGTTTTGAAAGTGTGGGAGCTCAGTTTGGCGTATCCAGTTCAATGGATATGTCGACTTTATCCTTAAGGACATTAACAGAGCCCGCTTTATTTGGTAAAGCATTAGAAACCGTGCAAGTTATATTAACCAATCCCTTGTTTAACGAGGCAGATTTTAAGAGAGAAAAAAATCGTACTTTAGCCGGTTTAAAACAACAAGAAGAATCTCCTGGTGCACAGGCTAGCATTGCTTTTTATAAGGCATTGTATGGTGATCATCCTTATGGTCATCCTGGTTCGGGAGATCTTAAAACCGTGTCTAGTTTTAAAGTGTCTGATGTACGGGATTTCTATAAAAAATACTATGTTGCGGCAAATGCTATTGTAGTAATAGTCGGTGATCTAACTAAAGCTCAAGCAGAGCAAACTGCTGAAAAAGTGTTGACAGGTTTACCTGTAGGTAAAAAAAACGAGCCTTTAGCGGATGTCATAATGCCGACACAGTTAACGACACAGCAAATTGATTTTCCTTCAACTCAAACTCATGTCTTAGTCGGTTTACCTGGCAGTTACCGTAAAGATCCTGATTATTTTAATCTCTATGTGGGTAACCATATCTTGGGTGGCAGTGGCTTAGTTTCTAAGTTATTTGATGAAGTACGCGAAAAACGTGGTCTGGCGTACAGTGCATCCAGTAACTTTATACCCTTAGCTAAATCTGGGCCATTTTTAATTAGTTTACAAACACGTAATGATCAAACGACAAAAGCTTTAGAAGTCGTGAACCAAACATTGGCAGATTTCATAATGAAAGGCCCAACTGAAGAGGAATTGATTGCTGCTAAGAAGAATATTACTGGGGGCTTTGCCTTGCGTTCCGATACCAATAAAAAGTTGGCTAATTATGTAGGCATGATAGGTTTTTATGATATGCCCTTGGATTATTTAGATACTTTTCAGCAGAAAGTTGAAAATGTAACGGTGGCTTCAATTATGGATGCGTTTAAACGTCGAGTTAATTTACAATTATTGCAAACTATTACTGTGGGAAAGGTAGCAGAAAAAAGTGTCAAATAAACTGAAGATTATTGGCGGAGACTGGCGCAGTCGATCCATACATTTTGATGATGCGCCAGGCTTAAGGCCGACGCCTGCTAGAGTTCGAGAAACGCTGTTTAATTGGTTACGTAATGATATTTTTAGTAGTCGCTGTTTGGATTTATATGCCGGTAGTGGTGCTTTAAGTTTTGAAGCGGCATCAAGAGGCGCTAAATCTGTTGTACAAGTTGAGAACAATCCATTAGCGTGTAGGGCGTTAAAAGAAAATGCAGTGACTCTAAATACTAAAGAAATAAAAATTGTGCAGTCAGAGGTGTTTCGTTATTTAGCAGGTAACTCAGAATTGTTTGATATAGTGTTTATTGATCCCCCTTTTCAACAAAGTTTGGCCGTACAAACGTGCCAATGGTTAGAAGATAAAGGCTGGCTCAGTGTTCACGCAAAAATTTATGTTGAAGTTGAAAGCAGTTTAAAACTAGAAGGTATTCCGGATAACTGGCAATTACTGCGCAGTAAAGTGGCTGGGGAAGTGGGGTATCACTTATACGAACGGCAGGCTTAGGTTTGCTGTTTGAACAATTGAAATAGTCCGTTTCTTAAAAAAGTTATAGAATTTTTTTGAAAAAATGCTATAACGATATCAGGCAAAAATTGTGCTTAATGGCATAGGCGCAAAATAATAAAAATAAACTAATCATAATAATAGGTAAGAAAGCGAATGCGTAACAAATTTTTAAGTCTAGGGTTGATAGTGTTGTCAATTTCATCTGTTTCGGCTTATGCTGAGGTGATAACAAAAGAAACTATTCCAGCACCTGTTCTAGATCAGTTTTATAAAAAGCACCCTAACGCGTTAGACGTGATTGCAGAAAAAAAGACGCACTTTAAACAAGGGTTAATCCAAATTAGTTATAAAGAAGAAAAAGATAAAGAAGTTTTTATCGAGTTATATAGAACTAATGGCAAGATATTTGTAAGTGCAGATGATGTAACTGCTTCAAATGTGATGCCTGCGGTTGCACTTGATAATCTAAAAGCCGCTTTTAACAAGTACTCTATTAAAAAGACGATATTAGTTCCTAACCCAAATGGTGTGGGTGAAGACTATGATTTAATCGTTAACGTTGATGGCGTTGATTGGAGTGTGGTTATAGATTATAAAGGTAATATCATTCAAAAATCACACGAATAAAAGAGAATAGTGTATTAAGGTATAAAGCGTTAACTTTATACCTTTCTTGTTGTTGTTTGATATGCGTGCGTAATAAAAAATAAGTTTTTACATAACAACAACTGGACATTAAGATGGTAAAAAAAAATAGTAGGCCTATTTCTCCGCACCTACAAGTCTATCGATTGCCTTTAACAGGCATCATTTCAATCACCCATCGAATTACGGGTGTCATGTTATCCGCAGGACTCGTTTTTTTTGTATGTTTGCTATATACAATAAATTCTGGGCCTGAGTCGCTTATCACACTACAGAGTCTTATGCAGCATTGGCTGGCAAAACTTATTTATTGGGGTTTTATTTATGCCTTGTTTTTTCATTTATGTCATGGTGTTAGACATTTGATATGGGATACAGGTAGAAGTTTTGATCGTGAGACGCTCAATCGTTATGCGCTCTTCGAGTTAGCAGTTTCTATGTTATTGACCTTATTAGTTTTTTTCTTCGTTTAATTAAATGGATACCCTATGCAATATAGATCACCCTTGGCAAATGTTCGTGGCTTAGGTTCTGCTAAAACAGGTACCTTGCATTGGTGGATGCAACGAGTGACTGCGGTCGCATTAATACCACTGTCATTTTGGTTAATTGTCTTCCTAGATTTAAGTTTAAAGGCATCGTTTCAAGAGACAGTTGCTTGGTTAGCAACACCTTTAAACATGCTAGCGATAGTGGCTTGGATAGTCGCTGTTTTTTATCATTCGGCTTTGGGATTGCAAGTTGTTATTGAAGATTATGTTGCAGTAGAAGGGATAAAAATAATTGCAGTATGGACAGTCAATTTAATTTTTATGTTTTTAGCACTGGCTGCGTTAATTGCCGTGTTTCGTATTATATCGATGGGATAATTCATGACGGCAGATTATAAAATTATTGAACATAGCTACGATGTAGTGGTTGTTGGTGCTGGAGGTGCGGGTCTTCGTGCTACATTTGGAATGGCAGAAAAAGGTTTAAAAACAGCGTGTTTAACCAAAGTATTTCCAACTCGCAGCCATACCGTAGCGGCACAAGGGGGTATCAGTGCCGCTTTAGGTAATATGGGTGAAGATGATTGGCGTTTTCATATGTATGACACTGTTAAAGGCTCTGATTGGCTAGGCGATCAAGATGCTATTGAGTATATGTGTCGTGAAGCTATTCCGGCGGTCATAGAGCTTGAACATTACGGCGTGCCATTTTCTAGAACAGAAGACGGAAGAATTTATCAAAGAGCTTTTGGCGGGATGACTACTCATTATGGCAAAGGACAAGCACAAAGAACCTGTGCTGCTGCAGACAAAACGGGTCATGCGATATTACACACTTTGTATCAGCAAGCTTTAAAACATAATGCTGAGTTTTTTGTTGAATACATTGTACTCGATTTAATCATGGAAAATGGCGAATGCCGTGGGGTGTTAGCATGGTGTTTAGACGATGGTTCTATTCATTTATTTAAAGCCCATGTGACTGTGTTGGCAACAGGCGGTTATGGTCGAAGCTATTTTTCTTGTACCTCTGCACATACGGTTACCGGTGATGGTAACGCAATGGTTTTACGTGCAGGCCTACCTTTACAAGATATGGAATTTATTCAATTTCACCCCACCGGTATATATGGGTCAGGTTGTTTAATTACCGAAGGCGTAAGAGGTGAGGGTGGTTATTTAACCAACTCAGAAGGAGAGCGATTTATGGAAAGATACGCCCCGCATGCAAAAGACTTAGCTTCACGCGATGTGGTGAGTCGTGCGATGACCATTGAAATACAGGAAGGGCGTGGCGTCGGTAAGGATAAA
>CAIXDX010000300.1 GCA_903918335.1 uncultured Methylococcaceae bacterium
ACCGATGGCTCTTACGGCTAAATAGGCGCTGTAGTCTTGCTCTTCCATCCAGCGGCCAGCTTTTTCTAAGAAGCGATGCTGAATTTGCACTGCCCCCCATTGTTCATGGGTTTTATGCCAAGGCGTGGCAACAAGGCCTTGCGTACCAATAATCGGTCTCGGAATCCAAGTCCGATAATCTAAATATTCACCAAATTGACCTTGTTCATCGGCCACCACTAACACGTCATAAGGGTCTTCGGTTTGGCTAAATACTGCGACATCAGATTGTACGGTACGCCTAGCATCGTAGGTGTGCTCCCACGTCTTTTCAGTGACTATTTTCATGTTAAAGCGTTTAGCAGCCCGTTTAATAGCGTCTGCATAAAGCTTATCTTCGGGATTAGTTCCAATCACTAAAAACCATTGAGTCCAACGTTTCTTCATCATATACTGGGCCAAGGCATCCGCGCGCATGGCTCGACTGGGTAATAAATGCAATACATGGCGGCGACATTCATCATTACGCAAGCTATCGTCACTCGTTCCTACATCAAATAATAAGAGTTCTTTTGCGGCAGGTAAGTCAGCTAAGGGCTTAAGTTGAGTGGCAGGTAGATTAACGATTAGATATTTAAATTGGTTGCTGATTTCTTTAGTAAAAGTATCGTTAACATTGCCATCAATTGGCACAATAAACTTTTTTAGGTTAAATTGCTGTCCAGTAAACTCACCGGTCGTATTATTATCGGTTATACCCAGTTCTGCGCCGATAACACCTTTATATTTAACAAAAGGATCCAAATTAGACAGGGCAGCAGGGGGCGTTAATTCTTGTGTTAGATAAGCGATATTGATCGTTTGTTTAGCCGTCGCCTGAGCGATATTAAGATTAAATACTAGGGTAATGAGAATATAAATAACACGTCTTAGAGTAGGGTATTTAACTGATCGCATTGCTTGTACACAGTAAAGTTTGATTGGCTGTAATTCTAACGGAATAACATTTTTTTGTATTGTTTTCACATGGCTTAGCGCACTCATATAAGATATTAATAATTCTAAACTAAAGATTAATTAAACATGATACAAAGTTTTTTAGGTGAAATAATCCTATATCCCATTAAATCAGTGGCTGGTATTAGCGTTAAGCAATGGCCGGTGGTTAAAACTGGGCTTTTGTATGACAGGCAATGGATGTTGATTGATGAGCAGGGTCAGTTTTTAAGTCAGCGAAAGTTGCCTAAAATGGCTTTGATTAAATCAGCGATTCAAGATGATCAATTAATCGTATCAGCACCTGCTCTGTCAGATTTATCGATTGCTTTAAAGTCAGCAGACGGCGATTGGGTAGAGGCTACCGTTTGGGAATACACAGGAAAAGCGAGGTCAGTATCTGCAGAGGCGGATCAATGGTTTAGTCAGTTTCTAGAACTACCTTGCCGATTGGTGTATCACCCAGAAGAAAGTTTAAGAATGGTTGATCCTGATTATGCCTTAGATACCGATAGTGTGGCATTTTCGGATGGTTTTCCGTTTTTGTTAGTGTCAGAAAACTCCTTACATGCGCTTAATGAATCAGCGCAACTTAATCTTACCATGGCAAGGTTTAGACCTAATTTAGTAGTATCGGGTTGTGAGGCTTATGCAGAAGATACATGGCGAGAAATCCGTATCGCTGAGATTGATTTTAGATTACCTAAGCCCTGTTCGCGATGTTCAATTCCAGCGATAGATCCAGAAACAGCAATCATAGAAAAAGCGCCTTTAACAGCGCTTAATAACACACGTAAATGGCAAAATAAGGTCTATTTTGGCCAGAATGCGATTCATAATCAAACAGGGCTTTTATCGATAGGGGATGTGGTTCAGATCAATAAACTGGGTCAACAACAGCCACCTTTATAAAATGACTGAGCTTAAAACTATCATTTCTAATCAATCCATTGCTTTATTCGGTGAGGTATTAATCGATCAATTTCCTGATGGTCAGCACGTATTGGGGGGGGCGCCTTTTAATGTGGCTTGGCATTTACAAGCGTTTGGGCAATCATCACGATTTATCAGTAAAGTGGGTGCTGATCAGATAGGCACTGATATTCAAACCGCAATGAAAGTTTTGGGAATGTCTCTTGAGGGTTTACAAGTAGATTCGACTTATCCAACGGGTAAAGTGGCCATAGAAATAAATAACGGTGAGCCCAGTTACGATATCTTAGAGCAGCAAGCGTATGATTTTATCTCCGAAGCAGAGTTAGATTTATTACAAACTTATGATGTTATTTATCATGGCAGTTTAGCGTTAAGACATCCGGTTTCTGAGCAAGCCTTGGGCGCATTAAAGACTCATCATCAGGGCAAGGTTTTTCTAGATGTTAATTTACGCGCCCCTTGGTGGCAGAAAGTATCTGTCGAGCAAAGTTTGCATAGTGCTGATTGGGTCAAGTTAAATATAGATGAGTTAAGCCAATTAGCTTTGTTTAATAACAACCTTAAAGACACTATGCAGCAGTTTATAAGTGTGTATAACTTAGAGGTTTTGATTGTGACTCGTGGTAGCCAAGGTGCTACAGCATTAAGCAATACAGGGGAGTTTGTCGAGGTAAAACCCGCGGGTGATATCAGTGTAGTTGATACAGTGGGTGCTGGCGATGCTTTTGCCGCAGTATTATTGTTAGGGCTATTAAAAGATTGGCCCTTAACACACACTATGGCTAGAGCACAAAGTTTTGCATCTGCATCAGTTACACAACGCGGCGCGACTTTTCAAGACATGGGTTTTTACCAGCCGTTTATTGAAGCATGGTTTTAGAGAGCTTTAAGTTCAAGGCTTTAAATACCAATAATAATAAAGTAGCCAACTCACGAAAAATACTAAATACCCTGACCACAAGATGTCGGACAAAAAGTGTCCACCAGCAGCCAGTCTAGCAAGCGCCAGCGCAAGGCTGATGCCCAGAGTGATGGCTAGATAATAGCGTTTATATTTTCGAGATAAGAAATACAAAGCAAAAAACATAAATCCCACTGAACAATGCCCGCAGGGGAAAGATTTATCGGGCGTATGACTTAGCTTAAGGGGTGGCGTGTAGTTATATTGCCCACCAAACTCACTGATATGCACGGGTCTTGCGCGCCCCCAGTGATCTTTAAAGACCAGATTAACCAGTAAACCAGGGCCTATTAAAATCACTAATAACAAATAAGCTAAGCCTCTACGCCCTGTTTTTAACTTAGCTATTTTGTAGCTTAAGCCAAAAGCGATTAGCAGTCCTATGCTGATAATTCGGATAAAGGCATCTGCATAGTCAAATAGAATGCGCCATAACCACCAATCTTTCCAAGGCCAAGTGGCATCAGATTCGGTAGATTGATAGAAAAAGGCAGAGAATTGTTGATCAAGATCGCTAAACCAAAAAATAGGGGTAGTGATTAAGACTAGCACCCCAAGGATACTTATTTCACGCCAGCGTAATTCTAGTTTATGACTGTTCATTCAGCTTCGTTTTGTTTTTGTTCAACGGCTTTGGCAGGCCATGATTTAAGACCTTTAGCAATAAATAAAGTATAAACTTTCTTTTTATCATTAGGATTAATCATTTCACCTACTTTTTTAAAGTGGGTAAAGATATCGGTAAGTTCTACGGGTAAGTCTTTTCCATTCAGCTCAGCAATAATAAAAGCGGTTTTACCGATAAATTGGGTAGGGCCAGACCATACTTCATATTGAGTATGTACACCGCCTTTATCTTCATAACGATAGATCTGAGGATGATCAGGCAGATAGAAAGCCAGTTGACTGGTTAAGTTGCGATGTCCCACTGTTAAGAAAAAGTCTGGTTTAGCTTCAAGCGATTGTTTTTCGCTTTCTGCCACAATACTATTCACAAATCCTTGGGTATGTTTAAAGCGATAAGTGGGGTCAATAGCGGTGTTTTGTAGATTAAATACTTGGATTAATATGGGGAGCGCATAAGTTAATGTGACGAGAAAATAACCTATTATTAGGCCGTACTTGATTGATTTTTGCCATTGGCCCGCTTGGCATTGGCCACTCAATAAAATGATAGCCGTAAAATAAAAGGGCATTGGCCAGTTGCCTTGGGTCTTTTGTAGGCAATTAAGGGCAAGAAAACCCAGTACTAAAACCGGCCCCATCCACACTAAGAATTGCTCTTGGGGCGGTAATAGTTTGATTTTTATTGTGAGTTTAAAGCTGATGATGATTAATAATACCGCGATAATCGGGGTTAATAGTAAAAGTTGATACAATAATACCGTCAACATTTGCCCAAGTCGTTTTAATAAACTAAAGGATTCTTCCGTTACAAAGTGACCTTTACTATGCCCAAACATGACCCAATCATGATTTTGGTTCCATAAAATGAGGGGAACCATGCAGAGAATGATGGGACATAAGTAAATCAAAAATTCTCGTTTAAACAGCCCATAGCGCTGTTTATCGGCTAATAAATAGCCAACTAACATTAACGGAATCAGTAAAGCGCCTTGTTTACTGAGTAACGCAGCACCTGTTGCTAATCCTGCCCACAACCAACTCAGCAGATTGCCCTTAAAGAGAGCATGCTGAAGATAGTAAATACTCATCATCCAAAAGCAATATAGTGGTGGATCGATGGTCATTATAAAGTTGGCGATTAAGTTAGCCGGCGTTGCTAAGACCATTAATAAAGCTAAGGCCGCGGTTTGTGCGTTATAAATGGCTTTGGTCGTGGCATAGAAATAGGCTAAAAAAACAGTCCCCAGCACAACAGTCGGTAAACGTACCATAGCGACCGTGTTGCCACCTAACTCAGTAAATAATCGAATCAACCAAGCTACCATGGGTGGTTTGCTGTAGTAACACCAGTCTAATTGCCGTGACCAATCCCAGTAATACGCTTCATCACCTATTAAGTCTAAACCATTAATAAACAGGTAACTGCTACGTAACAGAAATACGCCCGCTAAGGTTAAGAACAAATGATGAGTAATAAATAGACGTGTTTGAGTAAGCATTCAGTGTTAAATAAAGATAATCCAATAGGGTTATATTATAGCTATTGTACTAACTGTTTTTGCTAATTCCGTGCCCGTGCATTGATTTTCGGCACTTTTAACCGTATTCTTTGTCCAACGATGCTTTGACAGTGATGTGGTTTTTTTCTTGACACATTCCCCTCGCGAATAAATAACTTAACGATTAAAAATAATGATGACCATAAAACGACTCTTTAGACCTGAATCTCACATCAGGTTATTTGCGTGTTTATTTTTCTTGTTGCTCAGTATGTTAATCTCTACAGAGAGTTATGCGGCAGATATTAGAGTGTCAGTTGATCGTAATCCTGTGAGTATGGATGAGTCTTTCCAGATAACATTTACGGCAAGTCAATCTCCTGATGATGATCCAGATTTTAGTCCTTTAGAGCAAGATTTTTCCATCATTGATCAGAGTAATAGTACGAGTTCATCATGGATTAATGGCAAATCAACAAAAGTCATCCAGTGGATAATCAATGTTATGGCTAAGCAATCCGGTAGCCTAGTTATTCCGGCGATCAAATTTGGCAAAGATGTTAGTCAAGCTTCCAGTATATTGGTGACTACTAAATCATCAAAAAAGGAACTTGATACGAATGAAGAACTCTTTATAGATGTAGAAGCAACCCCCCAGAGCCCTTATATTCAATCGCAAGTTTTTTACACTTTACGCTTATATACCAGAGTTAATATTGCACAGGCGCGTTTAAACGAACCTGAATTATCAGATGCTGTGATTGAACGTTTAGGCGAAGATGGTAATTACAATACGCAAGTTAATGGAGTTAATTATTCGGTCACTGAACGTAAATATGCCTTTTTTCCGCAAAAGAGTGGTAAGTTAACTATTAAACCTTTGGTATTGACCGCAGAAGTATTGGTTAACAATCCGCAGAGCATTAACCCGTTTTTTAATTCTCAAATGAGTAAAACGAAGCGGGTTGAATCTAAACCGATTAGCCTAGATGTTAAACCCGTACCTGCAGAGTTTAAAGGTCAACATTGGTTATCGGCAGAGCAATTGGTTTTAAAACAGGAATGGTCGGCAGATGTTGCTCAGTTAAAAGTAGGAGAGCCCATTACCAGAACCTTAAGTATAGTTGCTAAAGGCACAACGGTTGGGCAACTACCTGAATTGAATACCACCCAAACTTCAGAGCAATTAAAGGCGTATCCGGATCAACCGGTGTTGCAAGAGCAAAAGAAAGCCGAGGGCTTAATTGCGTTTAAAGAAGAAAAAATAGCTTTAATTCCATCAAAAGCGGGCACCTATCAATTGCCCGCTATCGAAATTCCATGGTTTAACACGCAAACTCAAAAGATAGAAACAGCCTCAATCCCAGAAGTAACGCTAACAGCCGTGGCGGGTGCTACACAAAGTGAGCCAGCACCTGCGCCTACTGTTACACCCGTAGAAACAGCTAAGACGGATAGTGTGGCTATAGCTGATAGTTACCAAAACACGCCGATTTGGTTATGGGTATCGGTATTTTTAGCCATGGGCTGGTTAATAACAATTATCGTTTTCTTAAGAAAACGGCGTCCGAAAACCGAAGTATGGGTAGAGGACGAGTCGGAGATCAGTTTAAAAGCCGCGCTTAAAAACTTAAAACAAGCGTGTGTTAATAACGATGCACTTGCTGCTAAAGAAGCTTTATTAGTCTGGGGTAAACAAAAGTTTGATACCAATAATTTGGGTGCCATATCAGGATTTTGTGATGCTCGCTTAAGGGATGAAATAGTGCTTCTTAATCAAATCCTTTATGGCAAAGAAAGTAAGCATTGGGAAGGTAAGAAATTGTTCCAAGCTTTTACAGAAAATAAAGCCAGAGACGCAATAAAAGAGACCGCCGATAAAAGTTTAGAGCCACTCTATAAATTGTAGTAAGGTTTCTAATGATACTTAATCTAACTGGTGACGCCCTTTAAATTACTGGGTCTTTAAAGTGTCTGTATTTCGTTTTCAGCAATTCTCGGTTATGCAAAAAAACTCTGCCATGAAGGTGTGTACAGATTCTGTGTTATTTGGCGCTATGGCGCCAGTTAAACAAGGCGATAGCCTGCTCGATATCGGTGCCGGAACGGGGCTATTATCATTAATGGGTGCACAGTTGGGTGCGAGTCAAATAACAGCGGTCGAGTTAACGAAGCCCGCTTATGAGGAAGCGGCATTAAACTTTAAAAACAGTTCTTGGGCAGAGCAACTCGAGGCCGTACACGCTGATATACAAGGTTTTGCGGCTCATAGCGTTGCCCAATATGATCTTATTATCTGTAACCCGCCTTTTTTTACGGATCACAGCAAGGCCGATAATCCGTTAAGAAATACCGCCAGACACACCGATCAGTTGCCATTTGATGATTTGCTAGACAGTGTTAATCGCCTATTATCTGAACAGGGCTTGCTTTATGTGTTGTTACCTATTCATGCTATACAGAAATTTGCCACTTTAGCGCTAACACGGGGTTTGTTTTTGAATCGGCAAATAGATTTTCAGGGTTATGCGCGTAACGCAGCAAAAGTGAGTGCTTTAACGTTTGGTCGACAAATGTTGGTACCTTATAAAAAGCAATTAACCATTTATAAAGCACATAGAGTGTATTCCGAAGAGAGTGAACAGTATTTATCGCCCTTTTTGTTACGCTTTGCTACTAAAAATACATAAAAAAGCCAGTTGAACACGTCAACTGGCTTTGATTGAACTGCTAAATCTAAGTTTCTTTACAAGGCAACAATACTCAACGGATCTGTAAATACACCTGCACCATTAGTACCAATGGCTCTTACACGTACCCAATAAGTGTGTGTTGCAGTTAAATGAGTCAATTGAATATGCGTTGCTGTCTTTGATGACAACACATGCTCCCAATTCGCTTCAACTAAAGGATCCAATTCAGTTATTTGCACCTCATAACTGCCTGCACCGTCTAACCGCGTCACGCTAACATCTACAGTACCGGGTAAGGCGCCCCGCAAGATCTTAAAATCAGCAGGTGCGGGCAAAGGATTAACACCACCGGTATGCGTTAGATCACGACGTAAGTCATAGCCCGTTGTTTCTAACTTAGCCACACTACCTTGGGCCACTAATTCAAAATAACCCGCTAATTGTTTAAGCATATTTGTTAAGCTTAAGCGACGACTTTCTCTTATAGAGACCTTATTAATATCCTTCGTTAAGGCATCATGATAGGCCTTTTCGTAATCAGATTGGGCGGCAGTAAGCACCGCTATCGTAGGCACCTGTGGCGGCCAGGGTTCAGCATAATTAATATTAGTTGTGATGGATGACACGATAGTACCAGATTTAGCCAAAAAATTAGGCTCATTCATTTGATCAAAATTGATCACTAGTTTTGCTTGCATCGCTAATCTCCTAAAAGTAGAAAAAGATTTAAAACCGCGCATAACGTTAAAAATCAGTCGACTTGTCGAACATTAACTGAGGCCCTGCTTTATGAACGCTTCTAAAAAGGTCACGGCCTCGATTGGGAGTCTAGTCTAGTTTACTATCAATACCTAGAGATATATTAATTTAATTATATTCTTAACGATGGGGCCGCATTAAACCTAGGTTTAGTGTTGAAAACCTTTAACGGAAGCAACCATGACTATTCCAATACTTGTGGATTAGTATCGCGATACTCACCCTTTATGATCACACTCCTTAAGGATGACTATCACGATAGTCATGGTTGGGTATCGTGATAGTTGTGGTTAAGAGCTGTCGGTAATAATGGACAAGTACCCCGATCATAAAGGGTGGGTATCGTCGTGTTAAAGGTCAAGTATCGCGGCACTAAAGGATGGGTACCGTCGTACTAAAGGACAGGTATCACACTAGTAATGGATAAGTATCGCTATACTAAGCGGTATGTTTTGACAGAAATTAGGGGCCATTTGAAATAAGGGGTCAGACCCCTTTCTTCTTGCGCGTTCATCGATAAAACACTTTTGGTTATATATCGACAATATTATTATTTTAAACTGTTTACTGCGTCAATAAGTTGCAAATTTAGATTTTGATTCTTAAGAACGCCTAGTTCAATATCAAAATTTTCATAAAAACTGGGTACTGAAAGACTGGCTTTAACATAACCCTTAAAATGAGGGGCGGAATTAACTGCTGTTGCCAATACACTAGTTGCACCTCTTGGACCTGGTGAAGTTGATAGTAAAACAAGTGGCTTATCCTGAAATACTTTGGGATTTATGCGAGAGCACCAGTCAAATAAATTTTTGTAAGCTGCACTGTAAGATCCATTATGTTCAGCAAAAGAAATGATGATCACGTCGCTAGCGGCTATTTTTGTCATAAATGCTTGCGCTAATTCGGGATGCCCCAGTTCTTTTTCTTTATTAACACTATACAAAGGCAATTCATAATCGTTTAAATCTAAAATCTCTACCTGAGCACCGTCAAGCAAGGTTGAAGCATAAATGACTAATTGTTTATTAATGGATGTTTTACTACTACTTGCTGCAAAGGCTAATAATTTCATGTTTTCTCCCAAGATAACCCAAGCGCTTATTATTAATGATTTCCTAATAGTTGATTTTAAAGTGTTTGTATTAAGTTTTTGTTCATAACACGTCCTTGTGTTATGAAATTGTTTAATGCGTGTTATCTGACTACTTTGTGTCCACGGCCACTCATGCAGTTGTTATAAGCGCTTTTATATTTGTCTTCTGCACTTAAACCTTTATACGCTCCACCACCAAGACCACCAGCGGCCGCACCAAGTGCTGCACCCATGCCTGCGCTGCCCGTAATGGCGCCTAAAAGTGCACCACCTGCTGCGCCCGCTAAAGCGCCAGTACCGGCGCCAATTGCTGTTTCAGTCGCTGTGCCACCTGAAGCTTGAGAGGCTAATTGTTTGCACTCAGCCATATCTTGATTAATTCTAAAAGCATTTGGATCGTTGTAGGCATCCACGGTTGGTGTCCATCCACCTTGACTAGCGCAGGCGGTTAATAAAATGCTACCGATTAAAACACTACTGGTTGTTAATTTATTCATATTGTTTACCTTTGAAAGTTGAAGATGAACGAGAATGGGTATTATAACTCTCTTAACACGTGTATAGGTGGCCTATTAAGCACTTGTTTAACGCCTAAGAGTCCGACTAAACTAACAAATAGTGCACTGATGACAGGTACTATCAAGCTTAGTGTTAGGTTGGGCTGATATTCTATAGCCATCACTCGGGTGTACAAGGCGTATAGGATAGC
>CAIXDX010000301.1 GCA_903918335.1 uncultured Methylococcaceae bacterium
AAAGCTATGGCATCTTCACCTGAATCGGCTAAAACATGAAACTCATGAGAAACCGCCCCCCCGATTGAACCGGAGTCTGCGATCACTGCACGAAACTTTAAGCCAAATTGATTAAAAATATTCGTGTAAGCCTTGTACATAACATCATAAGTTTCTTGTAAAGATTCTTGATCTAAGTGAAACGAATAAGCATCTTTCATTACAAACTCCCGTGAACGCATCACTCCAAAACGGGGACGAATTTCATCACGAAATTTAGTTTGAATTTGATAATAGGTGATTGGTAACTGTTTATAACTTTTAAGTTCGTTACGCGCTAGATCCGTAATAATCTCTTCATGGGTGGGACCTAAACAAAAATCACGCTCATGACGATCTTTCATTCGCGCCAACTCTGGACCGTATTGTTCCCATCGTCCGGTTTCTTGCCAAAGCTCAGCGGGTTGCAGAGCGGGCATCAGTACTTCTAAAGCCCCGGCTTTTTCCATTTCTGCTCGAGTAATTTTTTCTACCTTACGCATTACTCTTAAGCCTAAAGGTAACCAACTATAAAGACCCGCCGCTAATTTACGAATAAGGCCTGCACGAATCATCAATTGATGACTAGCTATCTCAGCATCTGCTGGAGTTTCTTTTACGGTATTAAGAGGAAATTGTGTCGTACGCATGATGATGTTATTGAGAGAATAAAATAAATTACCTATTTTACAGATTTTTAACGCGTTCCAAAATTATAGCGCGTGATTAATAAGTTTAATATCAATCTAAATTGGTCAACTATTTCAGTTTTTTTAAGGATTTACCGGCTTATAGGGCCTTATTGTTACTAAAACGGGTGTATTGACGCTAATGATTTGTATATACTATGTATCGTTACCAAGACATTGAGACTGTCTTGACACTCGCCATGCCTAACTCGTCCAAAAAGGATCATACATGAAGAATAGCTTTATTTCAGAAATCACCGGACAAAATGATATTGATCCAACAGAGACTAAAGAATGGATTGAAGCGCTACAAGCCGTTTTAGAACAAGACGGCAGTGAACGGGCACACTTTCTGATTGAACAGCTCGTTGCAGCCACAAGACATTCAGGCTTCGACATCCCCTTTAGTGCAAACACCGCTTATCTAAATACTATCCCCGTTTCACAACAAGCTCAATTCCCCGGCGACCCCACCATTGAACAAAAAATCCGTTCTTATGTGCGCTGGAATGCCATGATGATGGTACTTAGAGCGAATAAACACACTAATGTTGGCGGCCATATTGCCAGTTTTGCTTCTGCAGCTACTTTATACGATGTAGGTTATAACCATTTTTGGCACGCCCCTTCCGAAAATCACGACGGTGATTTAATTTTCTCTCAAGGCCATTTAACCCCAGGTGATTATGCGAGAGCCTTCCTATTAGGTAGACTATCGCAAGAACAAATGGATAGCTTCCGTCAAGAAGTGGATGGCAATGGCTTATCGTCTTATCCACATCCTTGGCTAATGCCTGACTTTTGGCAGTTCCCAACGGTGTCTATGGGCTTAGGTCCTATTATGGCTATTTACCAAGCTCGTTTTATGCGTTACTTGCAAGATCGTGGCTTCGCAGATACTTCTAAGCGTAAAGTTTGGAGTTTCTTAGGCGATGGTGAAACCGATGAGCCGGAATCATTAGGTGCGATTGGCATGGCCGGTCGAGAAAAACTAGACAACCTAATTTTTGTCATTAACTGTAACTTACAGCGTTTAGACGGCCCTGTCCGTGGTAATGCAAAAATCATTCAAGAGTTAGAAAGCGAATTCCGCGGTGCTGGTTGGAATGTTATTAAACTAGTTTGGGGCCAACGATGGGATGCTTTATTAGCCAGAGATACCCAAGGCTTATTGGCTGCACGAATGATGGCTTGTGTAGATGGTGATTTTCAAACATTTAAAGCAAAAGACGGCGCTTATGTTCGTGAACACTTTTTCAATACGCCAGAATTAAAAGCTATGGTTGCTGACTGGTCTGACCGTGATATCTGGGAACTAAACCGTGGTGGTCATGATCCTGCAAAAACTTATGCGGCTTTCCATGCAGCGGTTAACCATAAAGGTCAACCCACTGTCATTTTAGCTAAAACGATAAAAGGTTATGGCATGGGCGCTTCGGGTGAAGCGCAAAATATTTCACATCAACAAAAGAAAATGAGTGAGATTTCTCTCACCCACTTCCGTGATCGTTATGAATTACCGGTCAGTGATGAAGAAATGCAAAAACTCCCTTACTTAACCTTCCCAGAAGGCTCAAAAGAACTAGCATACATGCAACAAAGACGCGCTGATTTGGGCGGTCCGTTACCGTCAAGACGTGCAAAATCTTATGCGCTTGATGTGCCTGTATTAAGTGACTTTAAAGCGTTATTAGAAGCCAGCGGTGAAGGCCGTGAAATTTCGACTACGATGGCTTTTGTACGTTTATTAAACATCCTTGTTAAAGACAAAAACATCGGCAAACGTATTGTGCCCATCGTGCCTGATGAATCAAGAACGTTTGGTATGGAAGGCATGTTTAGACAGCTAGGCATCTGGTCTCAAGTGGGTCAATTATATACCCCACAAGATGCTGATCAGCTCATGTTTTATAAAGAAGATAAACACGGCCAAGTGTTACAAGAAGGTATTAACGAGGCAGGTGGTTTATGTGATTGGATTGCGGCAGGTACTGCTTATTCAACACATAACGTACCCATGATTCCTTTCTTCATCTACTACTCTATGTTTGGTTTCCAACGTGTTGGCGATTTAATCTGGGCCGCTGCGGATCAAAGGACTCGTGGTTTCTTAATGGGTGGTACAGCAGGCAGAACCACGCTGAATGGAGAAGGTTTACAACATGAAGATGGCCATAGCCATTTAATGTCAGCCACTGTGCCTAACTGTATTTCTTACGATCCTACTTATGCTTACGAACTAGCAGTCATCATCCAAGATGGTTTACGTCGTATGTATGTAGAACAAGAAGATGTGTTCTATTACATCACCGTGATGAACGAAAACTATAGCCATCCTGCTATGCCAAAAGGTATTGAATTAGACATCCTAAAAGGCATGTATAAATTCCGCGATGGGGATAAGAGTAAAGGTCCACGAGTACAACTTTTAGGTTCAGGTACTATTTTCCGTGAAGTTGAATTCGCTGCAGAACTCCTTAAAAACGATTGGGGTGTTGAAGCCGACTTATGGAGCTGCCCAAGCTTTACCGAATTAGCACGTGACGGCCAATCTTGTGAACGCTGGAATCGTTTACATCCTACTGAACCGGCAAAACAATCACACGTAGCAAGTTGCTTGGATACGGCTATAGGACCTGTTATAGCTTCAACTGATTACACTCGTGCTTTTGCTGAACAAATTCGTGCTTATGTAAAAGCCCCGTATGTTGTTTTAGGTACGGATGGTTTTGGTCGTTCTGATACCCGTGAAAACTTAAGACGCTTCTTTGAAGTTGATCGTTATCAAGTCACCATTGCCGCACTAAAAAGCTTAGCTGATTTAGGCCAATTTGATGCCAACAAGGTTGATGTTGCTATCGCAAAATACGGTATTGCAACTGAAATTAAAGCACCTTGGCTAATTTAACAAAAGGAAAGTTTATATGACTCAGTTATGTGAGATTAGAGTTCCCGATGTCGGCAATGTTGCTGAAATCGATGTAGTAGAAGTATTAATTAAAGTAGGCGATACCGTTGAAATAGAACAAACTGTGGCTACGCTGGAAACTGATAAAGCCAGCATGGATTTACCATCTAGTGCGAATGGTAGTATCAAAGAAGTATTTATTAAGCCCGGAGATAAAGTATCAGAAGGTACGCTGATAGCAACAGTATTAGTCAGTGATACAAGTAGCGCTCCAGCGGCACCTGCTCCAATTGTGGTTGAAGCACCTAAAGCAGAGCCTGTCATTGAAAAAGCAGTTGAACCGATTGTGAGCGCCCCCGCTCCTACCCCAGCAGCCTCATCAGCACCCGCTATTGAAACAACCAGCACAGGTAAGGCCCATGCCTCACCAGCTACACGTTTGTTTGCACGTGAACTAGGTGTTGATGTTAGTAAAATCACTTTAGGTACGGGGCGTAAAGGTCGCATCCTAAAAGATGATGTTAAAAACTATGTTAAAAAAGCCCTCACTGAAGGTGTTTCTGGAACAGGTACTGGCGCAGGCATTCCTAGCATACCCGCCGTTGATTTCTCGCCTTTTGGTGAAACAGAACTATTAAAGCTCTCTAAAATTAAGCGCTTAACTGGCCAAAACTTAAGTCGTGTTTGGTTAAATCTACCCCTAGTCACCTATCATGAAGAAGCTGACATTACTGAAATGGAAGCCTTCCGTAATAGTTTAAATGCTGAGAAAGTAAAAGGTGATGTCAAAATCACTGGCTTGATCTTCATCGTAAAAGCTTTAGTTGCCGCTATGCAGCAATTCCCTAACTTTAATGCCTCTTTATCACCTGATGGTGAGAGCCTGATCCTAAAGAAATACTACAATATCGGCATTGCGGTTGATACACCCAATGGATTAGTCGTGCCGGTACTGCGCAATGTAAACACTAAAAGCATTAACGAGCTGACACTTGAACTCGCAGAGAAAAGTGAAAAAGCGCGCTTAGGTAAATTAATGCCTGCCGATATGCAAGGAGGATGTATGACCATCTCAAGCTTAGGAGGTATTGGTGGCACTGCATTTACGCCGATTGTTAATGCACCAGAAGTCGCTATTTTGGGCGTGACTCGTGCAAAAATGCAACCGGTCTGGAACGGCAAAGAGTTTATACCACGCTTAATGTTGCCCTTAGACTTAACCTACGATCACCGTGTTATTGATGGTGCGGAAGGTGCAAGATTTATGGCAACCGTTAAGCAATATTTAGGTGATATTCGCCGTCTGTTACTTTAAACAAAGGATCCAACACGATGAATGATACTGTTTTAAATACAGAAGTATTAGTTCTGGGCGGTGGCCCAGGTGGATACAGCGCCGCTTTCCGCGCGGCAGACTTAGGTAAACAAGTGACTATTGTTGAACGTTACCCTGTTTTAGGTGGCGTTTGTCTTAACGTTGGCTGTATTCCTTCAAAAGCGTTATTACATGCCGCTCAAATCATCCACGAAGTAGATGAATTTGAAGAACACGGCGTAAGTTACGGTAAACCCAGCATTGATATTAATAAAATCAGGGGATGGAAAGAAAGCATCAGTAAATCCCTAAATACTGGCTTAGCTGGACTAGCAAAACAAAGAAACGTGACGGTAGTGCAGGGTCTCGGTAAATTTAGCTCAACTAATACGGTTGAAGTAGAAACACCCGAAGGTAATAAAACTATTCGTTTTGATCAAGCTATTATTGCGGCGGGCTCACGTCCGACTAAAATCCCTGTTTTCCCTCATGACGATCCACGCTTATGGGATTCTACTGATGCCTTACAACTCACAGAAATTCCTAAAAAGTTGTTAATTGTAGGCGGCGGCATTATAGGCCTAGAAATGGCAACGGTTTACCATGCCATGGGCTCTGAGATCAGTGTAGTGGAATTGATGGATCAAATCATTCCGGGCTGTGACAAAGATTTAGTGACACCACTTTCTAGACGTATTAAAAAACAATACAAAAACATTTGGTTAGAAACGAAAGTCACCGCAATTGAAGCGCAAACCGAAGGCCTTAAAGTGTCTTTTGAAGGTGTTGGCGCACCAGAATCAGAATTATTTGATGCAGTATTAGTGGCCGTAGGTCGTAGACCAAATGGCTTATTAATTGGTGCAGAGCTAGCGGGCATTACTGTTAATGAGCAAGGATTTATTCCTGTTGATAAACAACAACGCACTAATATTAGCAATATCTTTGCTATAGGAGATATCGTTGGCAACCCCATGTTAGCGCATAAAGCAGTACATGAAGGTAAAGTAGCCGCAGAAGTCATTGCTGGCCATAAAGCTCATTTTGATGCCTTAACTATTCCTTCAGTCGCTTACACTGACCCAGAAATCAGCTGGATGGGGCTTACTGAAAATCAAGCTAAACAACAAGGCATTGAATACGATAAAGCCGTATTCCCTTGGGCAGCCAGTGGTCGATCTTTATGTGTAGGTCGTAAAGAAGGTTTAACGAAGATCATCTGCGAAAAAGAAACAGGTAGAATCATTGGCGCGGGTATGACCGGCACTAACGCGGGTGAATTGATTTCTGAAGCGGTATTAGCCTTAGAAATGGGTGCAGACGCAGAAGATATCAGTTTAACTATTCATCCTCATCCCACCCTAGCTGAGACTTTCGGCTTTGCGGCTGAAATGATCACCGGTACGATCACTGATTTATACATTAAGAAGTAACCAGTCAAAAACCAAGGTGCGTTATTGCGTACCTTGGTTATCTTTGTTGCTTCATCACCAGAGTGAATAACTCTGACTCCACAAAACTCTGCAACCAGTTATTCACAACCTGAAACGGCGAATCTTGCCACCATTCCCTATCCACACTAGCAAACTGCCGTATAAACGGAAAAATACCCACATCCGCTATCGATATTTGCTGACCACATAAATACCGATTGCGCTTTAGACGCTCATTAAGTTCTATTAAAAATCTTGCCGCCTGCTGACGATAATAATCTTGTGGAAACTCTGGATAACGATCCGCATATTTATAGCGATCCAAATAGTATTTAAATTCAACATCATTCCATTTAATCAAACTTTCTGCTTCATCATTAGCATTTAACCAATGCTCAGGATCGGCTTGAGTTAAAGCCCAATTCATAATCACTAAACTTTCTTCGAGCACATCACCATTAACCAATTGCAAAACAGGTACCGTACCTTTGGGTGATATTGCTAACAAATGCACTGGTTTATTTTTTAAATCCACTTCACGAATTTCTACAGCAATGCCCGCAGAGCAAAGAGCCATTCTCGCCCTAATGGCATAGGGACACCGCCTAAAACTATAAAGGATTGGAAGATTACTATTCATATCAAAACATCTAAACTCGACTAAACAAACACAAAAAAGCCCCAACTATTTAACAATAGTCGGGGCTTTTTCAAAAGTAGAATTAAAGCCTGCAGAACAAATCCACGAGCTTTAAGACAACATGATTACATCATGCCGCCCATTCCACCCATACCGCCCATGCCGCCCATATCAGGCATACCGCCGTGACCTTTGTCGTCACTTGGTGCATCAGCAATCATCACTTCAGTCGTCAACATCAAGCCAGCAACAGACGCCGCATTTTGTAATGCGGTACGTGTTACTTTAGCTGGATCAAGAATACCCATTTCAATCATATCGCCATAAAGACCAGTCGCTGCGTTGTAACCGTAGCTGCCGGTACCTTTTTGTACTTCGTTAAATACCACTGAAGGCTCGTCACCTGCGTTAGAAACGATTTGACGTAATGGCTCTTCCATCGCACGACGTAAGATATTAATACCCACAGTTTGATCGTGATTAGCGCCTTCTAAACCAGCTAATGCAGATAATGCACGAACTAAAGCAGTACCACCACCCGCTACTACACCTTCTTCAACCGCTGCACGAGTTGAATGTAAAGCATCTTCAACGCGCGCTTTCTTTTCTTTCATTTCAATTTCAGTTGCAGCACCCACTTTAATTACAGCAACACCGCCTGCTAATTTAGCTAAACGTTCTTGTAATTTTTCTTTATCGTAATCAGAAGTCGCTTCGTCCGCTTGAGCACGAATTTGCGCTACACGACCTTTGATTTGATCTTCAGAACCTGCACCATCAATGATAGTTGTGTGTTCTTTAGTGATTTGTACACGCTTAGCAGTACCTAATTGCGCCAATTCTGCTTTTTCTAGGCTTAGACCTACTTCTTCAGAAATAACCACACCACCAGTCAAT
>CAIXDX010000302.1 GCA_903918335.1 uncultured Methylococcaceae bacterium
CTTATCCTCAATAACAGCAAGGGTCGTATTTCAGGGACTAGCTGCCTGGCTGCTTGTAACTCTTTTTGCCACTCCACTTCCTCGGCCTCGCAGTTACTTAAGCGATAGTGTCGGACCTCAGGCAAACCGACAGCGGCAATCGCTTTACGTCGGGAAGCAAAAGAAAGCCTGCCACGCTCTTCTTCACGGCTTAAGGCTTTTAAATGTTCTTGCTGCATACTTTCAAAAGCTTCCTGGCCTGCGGGTTCAGCACTTGTTACCAAGTTTTCATAAGCAAGTTGTGCCTCTGCGCCTACCAGGTTATCGATAACGTTAACTTCTGTAGTTTGTAAGGTATCCCAAATATGACGAGCTGTGGGCAAAAATAGCTTACCTTCTTCACTTAAAAAAACGGTGGTATAACGCCTACGCAAAGAAGGAATACGTAATAAATTACTTTGCTTATGTAAACCAGCTTGAAGCCTGATTTCAAAAAGTCCCCAGAAACCTTTAATAGTGGCAGGTAAGTCGGAAATTAAGACACAAGGCAGTGCTTGGCCAACAGTGAGTTGGGGTAAGTCGAGTGCCAAGCTTCTAAGTCGGTTATTTTCTAAATTAAGTAATTTTGACCCGGCTAGTCGTTCGGCTTCTTGCGTTGTAAACACACAATTTTTTAAACTAACCCCTTCAGGCCAAGTTAAAGTCCAACCACCTCGTTTTTTAGCGACGCTACCGCCGGCAGACTGAAGATAACTGAGCGTCATTTTTTCTACCCAGTGAGGTAAAGGATGGGAGCGCAAGCGGTCTGCAACTAAAAGATCAGGTTGTTTGGAAGTTGCATAGATAGCTGAAGATTCTTTTACCTCGTGCAGTTCTTCACGAAGTTTTGTAAGTGTTTGTTCAACTGCTGCCTCAAGCGAGTTTGGTTTAAGCAAGGTTGCCGTAAAAAGCTCTTCAAAGAGCTGGCCGGCTTGGGCAGAATCCAGTACGTCCCCGGTTTTATCGATACCAAATTCTTCAAAAATAATGGCCAGTTTTTCTTCTAAAACTTCCCTAACCCGAAATTCAACAGAGTCTTCAAAGACAAAATTAAGCGCTTGCACAACTTTACTTTGACCAATACGATCAACACGACCAATCCGCTGCTCTAAACGCATGGGATTCCAGGGCAAATCGTAGTTAATAACGACATGACAAAATTGAAGATTTAACCCTTCACCACCGGCATCAGTAGAAACCAAAACTCTTGCTTGGTTTTGAAAAGCTTCTTGTGCCCGTTTGCGCTCTTCCATAGCCATAGAGCCATTCAGCGTAACGACGGTAAACCCCCTCGCCTCAAGAAATTCTTTTAGCATCGTTTGTGTTGGCACAAATTCAGTAAAAATAAGTATTTTTAAAGCAAGTTCATTCTCACTGGCTTGTAATTTATAAAGCCAGTCGAGTAAAGCTTCGGCTTTTGCATCAGGGCCGGCTTGCTCACAGTGGCGCGCAGCCTTGAGTAGCGTTTCAACATGAGCGCATTCTAAATGCAAGGCCTCGCCTTTTAGTTTTAATAAGTCGTCTAATTGCTCCTGACCCGCTTGATCATAAAACTCCTCCAAGGTATCGCTTGTTTCCAGGTCAGCTTCACGCTCTTCAAGCGGTAAAGCGTTTTGCTGTTGGTTTTCTTGAAGTACGATAAGGCGTCGTTCTAAGGTCGTACGAATAGCCCGGGTACTCGAAACGACCAAGCGTTGCATTAAAATCATCAAAAAACCGAAATGCCGTTTTTTATCAAGCAACGCTTGGTTATAGCCTTCACGTACATAATCGCTGACTGCTTCATATAACTGCTGCTGTAAAGCATGCCTAGACTCCCATTGAACGGCTACCATTTGTGTGCGTCTGGGTCTAAATAACGGCTTACCCTCTGCCGTCAAGGCGTTACGTTTTTCGGTACGAATAACAAAAGGGGCGACGCGTTGACGCGTCACGCTGCCTTGCTCAGGAAAGGCTTCAGCATCAAGTAGTGTTAACAACCGATGAAAAGCATCACTTTTACCTTGGTGTGGCGTTGCTGATAAAAGAAGTAGATAAGGCGCTGCTTCAGCCAAACCACGGCCTAATTTATAACGGGCGACTTGCTCACTGCTACCGCCTAAACGATGCGCCTCATCAATAATAACCAAGTCCCAACCTGCTGTTATCAAATCTTCAAAGCGACTACTGTTGTACTGGTCAAGCTTTTCTTGACTCCAGCCCCGGCGTTTTTCTAAGGGTTTAACGGAATCCAACGAGACGACAACTTGAGTAAAGGTCCGCCAAGGATTTGCTTGTTGCCAAGTATCCGGTTCCTCCAAGTACTGTAGCTTGTTTTGTTGTGTCCAGTAACGTGCCTGGTCACCGCCGTTCATGCGTTTTAAGGTCGCGAGGTCCTCACCTAAAATCAATTGAAAATCTTCAGAAAAATGGGTGCGCATTTCACTAAGCCACTGGGTCGCCAAGCCTTTAGGTGCCACTACTAAGGTCCTACGTACCAAGCCGCGTAATTTTAGCTCGCGCAGGACTAAACCGGCCTCAATCGTTTTACCCAAGCCCACTTCATCTGCCAGTAAATAACGTATACCATCACCAGCAACGGCACGCGTTAAAGCTTCTAGTTGATGCGGTAAAGGAATAACGTTACATTCCATGGGAGCCAATAATACCGGCCCCTCTGTGCCAGTACTTCCACCTTCTAATACTTCGGCTACTTTAGCCGCAGAAGCAATATAACCAATCCGAAATCCTTCAAGCTCGGGTGAAAGCTGAGCGGTCAGTGGTTGTAAAGCAGAACGTGGAAGGCGTACAACTATATCTTGGGTAGGCAGCCAAACACGGCAAACCGTCTGTCCCCATAAAGTTTGTTCATCGAGGAGTTTGCAGGCGCAGTTGTGGGTAGTGCTGAAGTACCAAGACTCAAGAGGTAATTTCGCCAGCTCATCAGGCGATGGTTTTGCTTCGGGCTTATTCGTATCCATTCGTTATTTTAGATTTAGTTTTACTTTATCCCGACACGTTCTTGAAAGGTTTTTTCGCAAGTATCACCAGATATGGCCAGATCATACTCGCGTAAAATAGTTTCAAGTTGTCTTAACTGGTTCATAACATCACGCATAAACTCAACAGTCTTAGGCTCTAACTCGAAGCCATAATGATGATCACCTTCTTTGATAACCCGATGTTCATAAGAAATGTCGTTATATTCGATATCGTGTGCCAATTGTTCAGCGATATTTCCTAAATAAGATTGTTGATGGTCAAAATGTCCACCGCTCATAATATTTCCCACTGTTTCACAATGTAATTAAAAAATAGATTCATCATTACTTTTTGTGCTTTAGAAAACATCTTATCCATCCAAAACCCCCATTTCCGTCAAGAAACGAGACGGTTTTTTTGCCCATCCGAAGTATTTCTTCGCATAACTCAGATACAAGTATCTTGAGGATCTCGTAATGGCTACAAAGCAACTTCTTCGTTCTTCTTGAATTGATTTATCGCCATTCTTGATAGCAAAATAAGTAGGGAATTGGTCTTCGGCTAAACCAATAATAAATACATTATCAAACTCCATACCCTTAGCTGTATGTACCGTTTGTAGCCTGACACAATCTTTGAGAAGCACTTTTGATTTGGGTGTTAAATCTAACTCTTGTAAAAACACATGCAGACTTACGCCTTCGCCGTGTTCTCTGTGAATATCATCAGAGATACGATGCCAATTAACTTTGTCATCACTATAATCTGGGTAAAAGTCATCATCGCTGAATTGTTTATTTAAAATATCGAAGCATTGAAATGACTCGAGCACAAAGGACTTAAAGTCCATAAAGTCACACAAGGTTCTTTGTCCAAGCATACAAAAGTCTAACAATGATTCACTTTCAGATGCCATAAGAAAAAAAGCTCGAAGTATTGTGATTGACTCAACATTCGCTTTTGCGACAACATCTTCCGCAGAAAGAGTAATTCCATTAATTAGAGTTGTGACTGAACAAAGTTTATTTAGAATACTTCGGGAGTCAGGAGCATTAGCCAATTTGATCGAATAATACAGCGTTAACACAAGTGAACTAGTAAAATCTTGATGTTTATTGACTATTTCTGCTTCAATTCCTCTATTTTTCAACGCTGCCTGTGCCTGTGACAATAATTTATTGCTCCTCGCAATAACCAAGCAGCTTTCACGCTGATTTTTTGGGATTACCTCAAGTTCAGCGATTAAGCCTTCGACTTCAGCATCCAAATCACTAAATTCTGCAATTTTTATTACACCTTGTTTTTGGCTATGCGAAACACCTATTTCTTTTGCTTCTAACCGATTAGAATTATGGGCAATTAAGCGGTTAGCAATGTCAACTACTTCTTGCGGACAACGGTAATTCTCTGGAAGCTGTATGATTTTCGGTAGATAGTCCTTTTTTAACGCCTCCAATCTCTTGGGGTCGGCACCATTCCATTGAAAGATCACTTGATCGTCATCTGCAACAACAAAAAGATTAGCTGTGTTTGATTCGGCTAACAACTTAAGAATTTTATATTGTGCCAGGTTAGTATCCTGAAATTCATCAACGCAGATATAGCGGTAAACCGTTTTTACCTGACGAGCAATGCGAGGCATGGTCTCAAGTAATTTTCTTGAGAAATACAACATCGAACCAAAATCAAGTTGATTGCCTTCTGTCAATTTTTGCAAATAACCTTTGAATACAGCTTGTAGAATAAGACAAGATTCTTGTTGCTCCTCTTTAAAATGAGCGGGTAAATCCTCTGCGTTAATACCATGCGTGAACATGATATCAATCTTCTTCAGCAAGTCTTCAGGATCATCAATCTCAATTATGTTCTGGTCTTTCAGTTCCTTAAGAAGTGCAATTCGATCCTTGTCATCAGTAATAACCGAAAAATCCGGGCGTAACCCTAAATGACTGCCGTGTTGCCTCAGAATATCCGTACAGAATGAATGAATTGTACGAACCTGAATTCTGCGATTGTTTTCGCCAAGTAGTTCTTGGATACGTTTCTGCATCTCGTTTGCTGCTTTAACGGTAAAAGTAACCCCCAATATTCGATAAGTCTCATCCGGGTTATTTCTAATCAAATTCGCAATGCGTAAAGTAAGAACAGCCGTTTTTCCTGAGCCTGGGCCAGCTAATACCAATAGCGGGCCATCAAGCCATTCCGCAGCTTGGCGCTGATTTTCATTTAAGGTGTCAAGAGTCAGGCTCATTGGTCATCTCCCTCGATTTTCGAAAGCTTGGTTAGAATGTCTTTTATTTCACTAGGTACGCCATCCGGGCCTTGTTCTTTCATTAAAAGAATTGCTTCAAGTGCAGCGGCAGGCTTTGAAAATCCTCGAAAATTCTTGATGATTTTATACACCTGATTCCAGTAGGCATAAGAGTCAACTGGTTCAGTTAATTCAGAAATTTTCTGTGGAACTACTCCATCTCGATACGGTTTGCCGTAACCAGCACGACATAAAAGGACATCAGTATTTGGACTAGAAAGTTTGGTGATATAGTCGGCATCTTTTCGTCCATCAAGAAGAGTTTTGGCGGCAGTAATATACCGTTGACCGCCCTCATCATTGTCAGCAACGACATGCCATTTTATTCCAAGAGCATCAGCTACTTTGATGAAAATACTAGGTCCACCAGCTTGACTAACCTCTATCAGGCGAATACCCATTTGATGTAAATTGACTCCAAGAATATCGGCACATTCAACAAAGACGGAAACTTCAGTTTCGCCCTCAACCAACAGCCAATATTTTGCAAACAACAACTCACCACGATTTCGTTTGACGTGATGATTGAATTTTCGTAAATCTTCCTCTGAAAGCAGATTATTAGGGATAGATTTACATTCAGTTGTAGTATGGGTCTTATTTAAACGCCGCAATTTATCAACCGGCACTTCTGACAAAATATCACCAGAGTGTGTGGCAATGATCTTTTGTCCAGGTAACGTTAATATTAATGACCATAACGCACGGATAGCATTTGGATGAAGATGCGCTTCTGGTTCTTCAATTGCTATAATGGGATCAGCAAACTTATCTATATCGGCTTTTAACCGGGTTTTCATGTACGCACTGAAGAGTAAAAGCACAGAAAGACTTTGTGTCCCCTCGCCATGACTTCGTATTGGTATTTTGGCATTAGAGCCGGTAAGAAGATTGACCTCTGTATAACGTAATGCCTTGTAAACATCAGCTGCAATTGGATCTACAGAGACAGAATCTGCTTTCCCCACTGATACTAGCTCCGATATACGCTTTACTTCCTCAGTAACATCCTTGAAGCTCGTATGTGCATCGACAATCTTCTGATTCACATTGCTAAGCTCTTCTTCAAGCGTTTTTCTCGTGTCTTCGTCAATGTCTTTATTTTTTAAGAATGACGACCAGTAAGTCGATTGCCCATGAAACTCATCTTTGGCTGAACGCAACGCAGTTTGAAAGAAAAACGGTCGCAACCGACGTAAATCTTTAAGCAAGCCTTGTTTGCCGAGCATTTCATTGTCGGCATCATCAAGGAAGCACCAACTTTGTGTTAGATTGGCATCGCTAGCCACATATTGAGCGGTTAACTGTAGCTTAATCATTGCATAAGCACTTCCGACGATCACATCATTAAGTGTTTGAATACAGTAGTCAGGCCAAAGATATTCTTCAGTTTCTGCAAAGTAGAAGGTAAGCTGGATCGGCTTGCTAGATGCAAGATCATTACATTCACCATTGCGATGGAAGTCGTGTTCAGAAAAGTTACAGGTTTTATCGGATTTGATTGTTTCCAGACCAAAACGAAGTGCTTCAAGTACAGTGGTCTTGCCGCTATTGTTCTCACCAATAAGTACAGTGATGTCACGATCAAGCTCTATTTCAAGTGACGTTATTCCACGAAAATTTTCAATCTTTAGCCGATTAAGACGCATCTTAATCAGCTCCTAAGCGTGTTACAGCTTGGTCATACCACATCAAAAGTTTGGGATCTTCTTCGAGAACATTGTTGGGTATTTTATCAGCGACAGCGACGATGGTGGCGTAGTCGCGGTCTTGCCAACATTTCTTAAAGCCGGCACGAACGGCTTCCAAGCGGAAGACTTTAAGTTTTTTGCTGGC
This sequence comes from uncultured Methylococcaceae bacterium, assembly GCA_903918335.1. Lineage (GTDB taxonomy): Bacteria > Pseudomonadota > Gammaproteobacteria > Methylococcales > Methylomonadaceae > Methylobacter_C. The sequence continues at coordinate 7,127 of CAIXDX010000302.1, forward strand.
TTGTTTGTAGTCCCCAAATTCTTTAAGTAGTGCTCTCTCACGCAGTTTCTCAAGATCACCTGCTTTGTTGGGATCCGGTAAATACCAACGATCACTGGCTTTGGCAACTAAGCTTTTATCGTCTTTTGGCAAGTTACGGAGTTCTTTCCAATTAGTAGAAAGATATGCGTGAATCTGCTCAGGTACTAATTCTTTACCGTCATAGCACAGGAAGTTTTGGTTAAGCAGTTCACGAAGATCAAGCTGTTCTTCATTTTTATTCCAGCCGCCAAGATGCTGCATAAACTGTGGGTTGATGTCAGAGAAGGGTTGTGGTTTTTCTTTAAGTAATTGACGTAGCCAATCAATCATTGTGGCTTCATCTTTTATCCATATTTCTGTATTTATTGGAATACCACTGGAGGTCATTTTTTTGCGGTCGTATTCAGCGACTTGGTCGGGCAGGAAATACATTCCATCCCGCTCTATAAACCTTTGCGCCAAGCCACTTTGGAATTCTTGACTGGAAATGGGTACTGGATAACCAGATCGGACAAAATAAGTAATTATTTGATCAAAAAGAATACGAGGATCTCTTTCAGGAACCATTTGTAGAGAAACACCCTGGCGTTTAGTGACTGGCAAGTATTTTAAGTGCGTGCGAATAAAGTCCCAGACACCTTCCTC
>CAIXDX010000303.1 GCA_903918335.1 uncultured Methylococcaceae bacterium
GGTTTATGGATTAATTGCAGACCGGCTCTCGTACCAAAGATTAGTACAGAGAAGTGCACAGTTGATGATAAACCCGCCAGTCGTAAGGCTTCGCGGGTTTTTTATTGTCCAACGAAATTCACAAAATGAACCTAAATACACCTAAAAGCGTGTCCTTCATAATGAGATATCACGTTGATACTTTATTTATGTATCGCAAATGGTTACTAATAGACTTTTAAATTATTCTTTGGAGAAATTATATGGAAGAAATACTATCATTATTGGCATTGGCTCTTATAACCTATTATTTTAGATCTAAAATATTGTCCTATCCTTTCGTTTCAAAACTGACGGGAAATATATTCTCATTACATGATTATGATATTTCAAACATTGTGGTACCTGAAGACTCTATATTAAGAAGACATTTTATGACTCAATTGAGTATAGAAAATGCTTCAGTTGCAGCAAAAATTCAGAAACAATTATTAAAATAACTATTAATTTACATTATACATATACAGGTAAGCGATTAAATTAAAAAAAGTTCACCCACTATCAATACTCACCAAGTAATTATGGTCAACCATATTGTTCGCAAAACGTCTATTTCTAAAACCTGTAAGATTTTATGAATACGAGGTTAAATTACTATCTATTGCGGGAATTAATGGTCAGTATATCAATGCCGACTCTCATCACCTTCTGAACATTGAACACCTAAATCAAAGTCAGTTGCGTATGAACCTCCACCATTTTGTGGATCTATAATTCCATTGATATTACACATAAACCTTCCCTTAGATGTCTGTATCAACATTCTGCAACCACTACTATTAATTCTTGTGTCATATATGCCCTTTATTGGGTGTATATCATCATTGTTAACAGATAATTCTTTTTCAATTGCTTTTTCATATGATTTTGAAATAGTTGCAATATCTTCACAATTTTTTGGGCCCATACTGACTGTCTTATTTTGAGCTAATATTATTAATGGTATTAACGTCAATAAAAATAATATTTTCTTCATAATTCTATTATCGTATCAAAATAAGTATTTATTCTATAAATCAACAACGTTACATGTTTTGTCATTACTTTAAGGATCAATTGTGCAAACTATATGAACGAATTATGATGATAAAAATGCAATTACCAAGGAAAGAATACTCAACATATGAAATAAAGCCATCCATTAAAGGTGGATTCTAGAGCCGCAATTAAGTGCAGAGAAGTGTATGGCACATAAAACCAATAATCCTTATTATACCATTATTCAGGTAGCTTTGGAGTTATTAGAAACTGACTAAAAAAGAATTGGTTTTGTGTAAAAGCCTTGCAAATTCCTTGCAAGGCTTTCTTAAATTTGGCTCCCCAGGACAGGAATGACTCACTATTTTTTACAGTGATGTTTCACTAAAAATTTATCCAACTGATTGGCAAAAGATTGAACGTCGCGTGAACTTAATGCAGCAGGTCCACCAGTATCAATGCCGCTAGAGCGCAAAGTATCCATGAAGTCCCGCATATGCAAACGGTCATTGATATTGTCTGGTGTATAAAGCTCACCGCGTGGATTGATCGCATGGCCGCCGGCACATAGCACTTGATAGGCTAAAGGAATGTCACTTGTAATCACTAGATCTCCAACATCAAGTCTTTTGACAATCTCATTATCAGCTACATCAACCCCAGCTTGAACCTGTAAAAACTTGACGTAGCGGGATGGGGGTATTTGCAATGTATGATTGGCAACTAGAGTCGTAGTTAATCTCAACCGCTCTGATACCCGAAATAAAATGTCTTTTATTGCTTTTGGACAGGCATCAGCATCAACCAAAATCTGCATTACTTATTCCCGATGACTAAAAAAATACATTACGCTGAAAACAGCTCATAACCAAGTACACCCTACCTTCTGGAATATTATCAGGTCACACTAATTTTAAGCTAAAACAACAGAATCTGATTTACTAATCAGAGGTTGAGCATCGAATAATTTAGTTTTTTCTAAGATTTCGGGTATCTTGCTATAACTTAGGGTAGCTTGCTCAAACTTGTGTTCGGGCATTAAAACTTAGGGTTTTGAAATGCAACTCAATTTTTTGTGTTAGCACTTTTATTTGAGTATTCATCCTTAAGTTCTAAGAATTAATCTTAAGTATTATTACTGGCACAAAAGTGCTGGCGTTAGACCTCAAGTTTTAGCGCTGACACAAAGATTTCATTGTTGAACCTCAGGTTTAAATACTGAACTTTTTGTTTGAATATTGAAACTTACATTTAAGTACCAGCACACAAGTTTGGTTGTTGGTGTAAGGGTTTGAATGATTGCACAAAAGTTTTAATATCAGCACTCAAGTTTTATTGCTAGGAAATTTGTTTTGAAATTGATCCCTAGGGTTTAATTCTGACACCCAAGTTTATTCTTTGAACCTTAGGTTTCTGAAAGATTCCATAGATCGCAATAGTAGAACTCAATTTTGAGTGTTGGCCCCCATGTTTAAATACTGGAACAATTAGTTAGGTGTTGGAACGTATCTTTAATTGTTTAAGCTAGTAAATAAAGTTTAAAGTTGTTCACTCTATTTTTTAATAGTCTTTTTACCAGTCAACATAGCTTTTACTAAATTCTCTTTATGAAGCATACTTGAAAAAATAATACCCGTGATATGTAAAGCTATCAAAATTAACATGAGATTAGTAGATACTTCATGAAACTCTTTCCAATAATCCTCACTGACTTCATCTTTTTCTTCTATTAGTTTTTGCTCTTCATCTTCTTCAGCATGAGCCGAGGTAATAGGATTAAGCGAATGCATTTGCATGGCTAATGGCCCCTCGCCTTCTTCAAGTGCATAAACTTTAAGGCCACTAAAAGTAACCATAAATAACATAATTAGCATGGCTATCACCATCCACCCCCCCACAGGGTTATGACCCACATAATGTTTTGGCTTTTTACTAAACAGACTTTTTAAATAAATAACGACGGTTGATAATGGAAAGACAAAACTTTCGAACCTAGCGTATCGAGTACCTATAAAACCCCATACGATTCTAAAGATAATAAGACCCAATACCATATAACCAGCCAGTATATGTAAGGGATTTTCATCTTCACTCGTAAAATATGCCGTTACGAAACTCAGTACCAAAGACCAATGAAAAATTCGAACAAAAACATCCCAAACCTGTATATTTTTTTGATTTGTATCCATCGTAGTGTCCTATTTTATAAAGTTAAATTTTTTGGGCTAATTATTCGTTAAACCAATATATTATTTGATTCTTAATGCTTTTATAGTGCTACTTTTAGGTGTTTTTTAAAAGTAATACTTTTTTAAAATTATCGAAGTAACTAAAATTGTCTTTTATCACCGTATCATAAAAAAAGAGAAATTAATGTTTTTTTTCAAAAAGATAAGCCGCTTTCTATATAACAACATTTATGTGATTGTGTGTTGGATCATGTGGATCAAACTTGATAGCACAAACTTTGTTATATCAGAATTAGATTTAACTTCAATGCTGGGGCTTGCTACGGTGATTTTTTTAGCCATGACTGGCTGCATATTTACCGTTAATCACTATGCGGAGCAAATTAAAGACTTAATTGAAGAGCCTTTCGGAACCCTATTACTAACACTCTCAGTTGCAGCCATTGAGGTTAGTTTGATGTTAGTGGTTATTTTCCATGGAAATAATAATCCTACCATGCTACGTGACACGGTATATGCAACACTCATGATTATGCTAAATGGTATGGTGGGCTTATCACTAGTGACCGGTGGCTATCACCATTTCGAGCAAACTTTCAATTTACGTGGAAGTCTTTCTTTTTTACATCTTATTGCGCCATTAGTCCTGATTTTGCTGGTTATGCCTAATAGTACAATTACTACTAATGGCCCTACTCTTTCTCCAGCACAGGAAATTTTCATGGGCTGTTTGTGTATTTTAGTCTATACGATTTTTTTATTAATGCAGACTACCCGTCATAAGGTACTTTTTGTTTATAACCAAAATCAAAATGAACCCAAAAATGTTCCAAATCATAAACATACAGTGTCTCCTACTAAATTACAAACTAAGTGTATCGCAATAGCCGCATTGGGTTTAATAGTCTCCGTCATACCGATTGTGCTTCTGGCAGAGTATTTAGGCGATGTGATGAATTATGGTATTGAAAAGTTAAAAGCACCCACAGAACTTCCTGCGTTTATCATAGCCTTTTTGGTGTTAGCACCTGAGGGCTTGAGCGCTTACCGAGCATCTAAAGCGAATCAGATGCAACAAGCAATGAATACATGTTTGGGTTCAGCACTTTCAACGATTGCATTAACAGTACCCTGTGTACTGTTAGTTGCTGGTTTGCAAAACATAGACCTAACTTTAGGCGTTTTTGCGGGTCAAACAACTTTACTTTATGCTACGCTTTTAACTACCCTGATCACTTTAAGTTCTGCTCAAACAACGATGTTACAAGGTAATGTGCATTTGATGGTGTTCTTAAGCTATATATTTTTTATTTTTTATCCTTAAGTAGTTACAATTAAACTCACCCTCTCTCACCTCATCAATGACTTTATAATCATGATAATCATGAAAAAATACTTAATACTATTCTGGATAATGTTGACTACAAATGCCTATGCAGAGGCTACATTTACTCCCCTAGTCGCACCTAGCATTAAAGAGCTTAATACTATTCTTACAGCGGAACGGAATAGTTTCTCGGAAAATCATCCAAAAAATTATAAAATGCCCCATTATTCTGCGGCTAAGAATGATATTGATATTTATAAAGTGAGCTACGATTCAATTATTCCAGAGCTCAACAATAAACCAATTAAAGCAACTGGCTTAATAGCGATTCCCAAACTCCTCAACACCTCGAAGCTACCTGTCATATCATATCAACACGGCACCGTTTTTAGAAAAAACGACGTCCCCTCAAACGCTTTTTCGGATGCCAAAAATCCACTTTCGTTTGAAACACGTCTTATGGTTGCGCAGTTTGCTAGCCAAGGATACATTGTTATTGCAGCGGATTATTTCGGTATGGGAGATTCAACAGAACCCGAATCATATACACTTAAAGCAAGCGAACAACAAGCATGTTTAGATTTGTATAAAGCAAGTCTAGCGTTTCTGGAAAACGAAAAAAGTATTATCCCCTCCGCTTTATTTCTATCAGGTTGGTCAAAAGGTGGACTAGTCACAACCGGTTTTCTAGAGAAATTAGAAAGTTTAGATATCCCAGTAACAGCAGCATCCACAGCCTCATCACCGAATGATCTTTTTGCTGCGATGAACGGATGGATTTACAAACCTAGAAAAATCGATGCCTCTTGGTTAAATACCTTAGTTGCATTAACCGTATTCTCTTATGAAAACTATTTATCTAAGCCTGGTCTTGCTAAAGACGTTTTAAAAACAGCTTATTATGATGATCTTAAAAAAATATATGAGCGTGATTTTAAGGATCAAACTGAGTTGCTGGACATTCTAAATCGTATTCCCATTAAAATTAAAGATATATTAAACGATAACTATTCAAATCCTAGTTATTTTGCAGACTCTGAATATGGAAAAATTTTAGCCAGTATGCAGACTTATCGTAGAGTCTTTAGCACACATGTAAAAATGTATTATGGAGATTTAGATCAAGTCATCTTTGTCCCTATCGGCAAATTAGCCTCATCTTATCAAGAAAGTATGGGTAGTAAGACTATCGATACAGAGCAAGTTTTAGCCGGTGACCATCACAGAACTTTTTTAACCGCTGTCGCTGGTCAAAAAAAATGGTTTGATACATTGATAAAATAATTTAATTAAATATTAAGACCCGAGTTTTTAAGATTTTACTCAACTAAAGCTTGTGCATCTTCATTAGATAGATGGGGTATAAATTTGAATTTTGCTTCCGATAATTGGGCAGGGGTTCACCCTGCCATTTCAGAACGTTTGCTTGAAGTTTCTTCTGGATTTTCTGCACCTTATGGAGCAAGTGATTTCGATAAAAAAATTGAGCTTCGGTTTAATGAGATATTCGAACGTGAAGTGGCAGTTTACTTTGTAAGCACTGGAACTGCTGCAAACTCCTTAGCATTAGCCGCTGTAAACCGACCCGGAGGCGTGTCTTTTTGTCATAGAGAAGCCCATATACTAGAAGATGAATGTGGTGCTCCTGAATTTTTTACCCATGGTGCGCGATTGTCTCCTGTGGATGGAGACAACGGTAAAATTGACCCTAACCATCTTAAAGCAGAAATCGCACGATTCCCGCCTAATTTTGTGCATGCGGGTCAACCTATGGCCATATCGATAACACAAGCCACTGAAATTGGTACGCTTTATAAAAGCCATGAAATTGAGCAGATTGCTAATATTGCAAAGTCCTACCATTTACCCTTACATATGGATGGTGCTCGTTTTGCAAATGCCTTAGTTGCTTTAAATTTAACGCCTGCTGAGATGACGTGGAAACGGGGTGTCGATATTGTCTCTTTTGGTGCTACTAAAAATGGCTGTTGGTGTGCAGAAGCGCTAGTGTTTATGAATCCAGAAGTCGCTAAAGATTTACCTTATATTAGGAAACGCGCCGCACAATTATTTTCTAAGAGTCGATTTATAGCCGCCCAATTTGACGCTTATTTTAAAGATGATCTTTGGTTAACAATGGCGAGGCATGCTAATACGATGGCTCAATATTTACAACAAAGCATAGTCAACTCTAAACACGCGCGCTTGGCGTGGGAAACCGAAGCCAATGAAGTATTTGCTATTATTGATAAAAGCAATCTAAATCAGCTTGAAGAACAAGGCGCGATTTTCTATCAATGGAATACACCACGCGCTAATGCTGGATTAGTTGCCCAGCATGAAGTGTTAATTCGATTAGTCACTAGTTTTGCAACTGAGGCAGTCAGTGTGGATCGATTTATTTCACTGTTGGAATGAGGAATGCATTAATCATACGAATTATTAAAATGAAAACCTATAGTTGTTTATTCAGTTTACGTTCAGCTTCTGTTTGAGCCACTTTATCTCTTAAATAAACGGGCATTGCTTGTTCAACAGGGACAGCCAACCCTTTATTAAAATCACGCAAGCCTAAACGAACAATACCGGAGGCTCTTGGATAATGTTCCACTTCATAACTCAGCGCTCTGCTACCGAGACGAGTATTTAATTCGGCCGCATAAACACCCCAGCCTGAACCCACACCCACTCCATTAACGTCAGGGAAGTCGATTTCTGTAGCCGATGTTACCGCTTCTTTACCTATTAATTGTGCTAATCCGGCATCATCCTTTTGATAAACACCCCAGAATATTTCTCCAATACGAGCATCCATTGCTGTAAAAGCAATATTCTCCGTAGCGTAGGGTTGATCAAAATAATCTTGTGCAATAGCCGCTAAAGTAGAAACCGGCACTACGGGTAAGTCCGCACCAAAAGCGATCCCTTGAATAACACCTGTGGCTATACGCACGCCCGTAAATGAACCTGGACCACAACTAAAGGCTAAGGCATCTAATTGCTGAGGACGTAAACCGGCTTCTGCCATTAATGAGTCAATCATCGGCAAAATAAGCTTGGTATGTTCTTTGGGCGTTAACTGAAAACGCTCTGTAATAACGCCATCAATCAATAAGGCGGCTGAACAGGCATCCGTTGAAGTTTCAACAGCTAACATCTTCATTCTAATGTTTCCTCTTTAAAAAATGCTTCGACATCTGCAATGTCACGGGTACGACTCATGGCTGGCACACTGTCTAAAAATAGTTGTCCATAAGACCGTTTTAGTAAACGCGGATCACAAACCATCAACACGCCTCTATCCGTAACATCTCTTATTAAGCGCCCCACTCCTTGTCTTAAAGCTATTACAGCACTAGGCAATTGATATTCAAAAAATGGATTTCTACCTTGTTGTTTCATCGCTTCCATGCGGGCTTTTAAGACAGGATCACCTGGGGAGGTAAATGGCAATTTATCTATAATTACACAAGATAAGGCTTCACCTCTTACATCAACACCTTCCCAAAAACTTGATGTACCTAATAAAACGGCGTTACCCAGCTCTTTAAATTGATCGAGTAATTGGCCCTTGGGGCGACTACCCTGAACTAACAAAGGGTATTTTAATTTTTTAGCTAAAATCTCCGCGGCTTCATTTAGAGCGCGGTGACTGGTAAATAGAAAAAATGCTCTTCCCTTACTGGCTTTTAAAACAGGGATGGCGAACTCCATGAGTTGTGGAATGCAATCAGGATCATTAGGCTGCGGTAAACCTTTAGGATGGTAAAATAAAGATTGCGTTGCATAATCAAAGGGACTGCCCCAACTCACGCTTTCTGCCTTGCCTAAACCTAAATTATTGGCAAAATGATCGAAACGATTGGCAATACTTAAAGTAGCAGATGTAAATATCCAGGCCGCTTGATGCTGATGCATAAACTTTCGAAACTCCGCCGCTATATCCATCGGAGTCAGGCTTAAGGTCACTGTTTTACGGTGTGTCTCATACCAACGTATCCATTTACCTGCTTTATCATCTAAAATTAAATTTAGACTTTCTAACAAATCTTCTGAGCGTTTGTAACAAGATTCAAGTGGCTTAGTTTTAACAGATGCCACTAGGAGTTGTTCAGATAAACGTTTCATCTGTTCTTTTACTGCCACTAAACCCGCACTAATTTTAGGATTAGTTTCTATATCTTGCCAATCACCCCGTTTAAGCTCTACACCAAAGGCTAACCTCAAATCTTTAAGTTCGTGCTCTAAATCTTCACAGGCGGTACGTAAAGCAGGAATATCAGTCGCATCTTTAAAATACTCCATTAGTGTATCTTGGGCTAAATCACTCAATTGTTTTGTACCGATATTAGTCCCTAGAAAGTTTGATGCAGTTTCGGCTAATTGATGCGCTTCATCGATGATAACAACCTCAGCACTCGGCAGTAACTCACCAAAACCATTATCTCTAATAGACCAATCCGCACACAATAAATGGTGATTAACGACTATTACATCGGCCTCTTGGGCTTTTTGTCGAGCTTTTACTAGATAACAGTCCGCATAATCTGGGCAATCTTGTCCTAAGCAATTATCTTGTGTAGAAGTCGCTTGATACCAAATAGGGTCACCTTCTGTAATGCCAGACATTTCAGAAATATCACCAAAGCGTGTATCTTTGGACCAAGCATTA